>CAYGSA010000059.1:0-3646 GCA_964352375.1 uncultured Micavibrio sp. | reverse complement strand
GGTGCGGGTGGGTATTTAGAGATGTTGGAGGAGACGGCGCGGAGTTTGGAGGAGTATTCAGATGTATTTCCTAAACATATTGCGCACGGCATGATGCGGGCGTCGATTGAGGGGTATGATCGTTATTTCGATGAGAACTCAAAGGCCAAGCCAGATGATATTCCTGACTTAGGAGAACGGCTTTGGGCTCTTAAGCAGAAATTTTCTGAGCCTCAGGCGCAAAGCTTTGATGCAGAGTTAGTTGTGACTTAATCCTTGGTTTCCCTTAATCGCGCTTTACGTGAATTGTTGTGCTCTGATAGAGTTTAACCATGACAGATAAGGAAGTAATCGAAGTCGCGCAGCAGGCCATGCTCATCTCTATACAGATTAGCTTGCCGGTTTTGCTTGTTGGGCTGTTTGTAGGGGTGGCGATTGCGCTGGTTCAGGCGTTGACACAAATTCAGGAAATTACTTTGGTGTTTGTTCCTAAAATTGTTGCGATTTTCTTTTCGATGTTTTTGTTTTTGCCCTGGATGCTCAATATCCTTGTTGTTTTCATGGAAAGCCTTGCTGATCGTATGATCGGGGGATAGGAGCGCCTTAGCTATGCAGAGCGTTCTGGAGGCTTTTCTCACCACTCAAGTTTTAGCGTTTATGCTGACCTTTACGCGTGTGGGGTCGGCGATCATGATTATGCCGGGCTTGGGTGATACGTTTATGCCGACACGGGTTCGCTTGTTGTTTGCGCTGGGCATTAGTTTTGTGTTTTTTCCACTGGTGCAGCCCCTTATTCCATTGCCCGTTCCTGCGGGTATGGGGTTGATTGTTCTGCTAGCTTCCGAGTTTATTATTGGTTTGCTTATCGGTACGGTGGCGCGGATTTTTACGACGGCGCTGGATACTGCGGGGATGGTGATTTCGACGCAATCTGGCCTTGCGAATGCGCAGGTGTTTAATCCCTCTTTGGCGACGCAAGGATCGATCATTGGTGCGTTTTTATCTATGACGGGTATTATCTTTTTGTTTTCGGTTAATTTACATCATGTGATGTTGATGGGAATTATGGAGAGTTACCAGACTTTTCCGATTGCAAAGGGGATGCCTGAGAACGGTTCGATGGCGGAATTGATTACGAAGGCGGTGGCGTCGTCTTTTTCAATTGGGATTAAGCTTGCGATGCCGTTTCTTGTTATGACGTTATTGATGTATCTGGGGATGGGCGTTTTGGCACGCCTTATGCCGCAAATTCAAGTGATTCAAGTTGTTTTGCCGCTACAGATTTTGGTCTCTTTGGTTTTGTTGATGATTGTTTTGAGTGCGATCATGATGTTCTGGATTGGGGAGTTTGAGGCGGCGATGTTCTTTTTCTTCTCGAACGGGGGGCCGTAAGACATGGCAGGGAATGATACCACGGATGACTCCCAGAAAACCGAAGATCCCACCCCTAAAAAATTAGAGGAGGCGCGGAAAAAGGGGCAGATTGCGCTTTCTAAAGAGGTTAATAACTGGGTAATGCTGCTGGCGGGGACGATTTTTATTATGGCCTTTGCTGGGTCAATGATGACAGAGATGAGCTTTATGATGAAGCATTATATCGCGCAAGCTCATGCTTTGCCTCAAGCGCCGGGCGGGTTGTCTGTCATTTTGGGGGACAGCTTTCTTCAGATCCTTTATATTATGCTGGTGCCTTTGTTGCTTTTGATGGTTGCGGCGTTTTTTGCTCCGTTTTTGCAGGTTGGCCCTTTGTTTGCGCCAGAGGTGATTAAGCCTGATTTGAGTAAGGTTTCGATTATGAAAGGGTTTGGGCGTTTATTTTCGCTGCGCTCTGTTACTGAATTTTTGAAGGGCTTATTTAAAATTATTATCGTTGGGGCGGTGGCGACGGTTATAATTATGCCTTATCTGGATAAGTTTGAGCATTTGATTGACCTTCCTGTTCTTGGCGCTATGGAGGAGCTTTACATCCTTGTTGTGAAGATGATGATCGGGATTTTGATTGTGGTTGCCATTATTGCAGGGATTGATCTGGTGTATCAGCGCTATGAATATATGAAAAAAATGCGGATGAGTTTGCAAGAGATCAAGGATGAGTATAAGCAATCAGAGGGGGATCCGATGGTTAAAGGGCGTTTGCGGCAGTTGCGGCAGGAGCGTGCGCGGCAACGTATGATGCAGGCTGTACCCGAGGCGGATGTTGTTATTACGAACCCGACGCACTTTTCGATTGCGCTGAAATACAACCCCGATGAAAGCCCTGCGCCGATTGTGATTGCGAAGGGTATTGACGAAGTTGCGCTGCGCATACGTGAAGTGGCGAAGGAGCATGATATTGTGCTATATGAGAACAAGCCTCTGGCACGTGCGCTCTATGATGTGGCGGAGATTGACGAAATGATCCCGACCGAGCATTTCAAGGCGGTCGCGGAGATTATTTCTTATGTGTTTAAGTTGAAGGGGCGGTTGAGTTAATTTAATATTGTTATCCTGAAGCGTTTACGCTGAAAAATGACATATGCGTGTTTCAGTTAAGGCGCGTTATCAAATTCCTCCAGCTCTTTAAGCTCTTTTCTCAAATTCGCTTTGCGCAGGCGGGATTTTAGTTTGCGTTCTTCTTTGTCGGGGCCTCGACGTAGGGCGATGAGGGATAGAATTGGGGGCAGGAGCAATAATGCGGCGACGATGCGGTCGCTGCCATGGGCGTCATTGAACAACACCAGTGCTAATATTATTAATGCGATGTTTGCCGTGACAGCCAGTATCCCGATAATGCATTGCCATTTTATACATTTCATATTCATTGTAACCTCCTGCTCTTTTCTGTTATGGTATCATACATTATTCACAAAGTGAGAGAGAATATGCGCCATATTTTACCCCTTATTGCCTTAACATTTATTCCCTTACAGGCTTTAGCCGAGGATATTGTTACTGAGAGTTCGATAACTGCGGCGAAGGTTTATAATGATAGGGCGACTTTAACGCGGAGTGCGAAGGTTGAGATTCCTGCGGGGGCACATACGCTAGTTTTAAAGGGCTTGCCAGTTAATCTGTATACGGATTCACTTCGCGCCGAGGGCAGTGCGAAGGCAGAAGTTGTGTTTGGGGCGTTGACGCATAAGCGTGAGTCTTTTCAAGATTACATCGTGCCGCGTGAACAGGAGTTGAATAAACAAATTCGTGATTTGCAGGATAATAATCGTGTGTATCAGGCGGAGAAGCAGGCTTTAGGTGTTGGGAAGACCTTTTTAGAGAATTTAGGGAAGCAAGCGCAGCTTCGTGAGAGTGAGGAGATTGCTAGGATTGAGCTGAATGCGGAGCGCTGGGGCGCGAGCGCCGATAGTTTATCCGAGAGCATGGCAAAGAATTTAAAGTCTGCGATTGCGCTTGATTTTAAAATTCGTGAGGCGAATGATAATATTCAGAAATTACAGCGTGATTTAAGTCAGCTTCGCACGGGGCAGAAACAGAGCTATGAAGTCGCGATCCCGCTTGAGGCGGATAAGGCCACGACGCTCTCGTTTGAGTTGAGTTATCAGATTCCAAATGTTGGGTGGACGCCGATTTATGATGCGCGGTTGGATACTGAGACAGAGGCGTTGGAGATTATTCAATATGCGCAAGTGTGGCAGCGCACCGGTGAGGATTGGAGTGATATTGATTTGAC
>CAYGSA010000058.1:0-11288 GCA_964352375.1 uncultured Micavibrio sp. | reverse complement strand
CCAGCGACCAATCCGTTATGAGCGGACTGCTCTAACCAACTGAGCTACTGGCCCTCTATTTAAACTATGATAGTCATGAAGGATATCGTATAAAAATGCAATATCTTTGTTCTATCAGAAAGAATCATAAAAAATGACCCCACGATTGTTCAGCCCCTTCCTTTCAAGAAAACGTAAAATTCACATTGCAATAAATATCATCACAGAAGATAAACTCGCCGCTTGGCTAAAAAAGCAAAACACAGGCACCGCAAATCTTGCATCAGAACAAGACTTCGAAGCCAAAGGGGGGCAAATCTTTATCCATCGTAATAAAGACAATGTCCTCACTTCAATCACAGCGGGGGCAAGCAAAGAAATAACCTACACCGATGGAGCAAAACTCCACGATGCCCTTACATTAAAATTCTCACAAAACACCCTCAAAAAAACCAGCTTCAGCATAGAGCATGAATGCGAGCGCTTGGCCATTGGTTTTGGCTGGGCCGCATATAAATTCGACCTATATAAAAAGGAAGATAAAAAAGCTAAATCCATAGGCCTGACACTAGACAAAAACAAAAAGCGAATAGAAGCCTTCACACAATCCGTTTGCTTCATCCGTGACCTCGTCAATATTCCCGCAAATGATATGGGCCCAGACGAGTTAGAGGATGCAACGGAAATGCTCTGCAAAACGCATGACGTGAAACTAAAAACGATCAAAGACGAAGCCTTGATAAAGGAAAATTTCCCGATGATCTATAATGTTGGTCGCGCTTCTGTACGCCGCCCACGCTTACTAGATTTTTCATGGGGAAATAAAAAACATCCAAAGGTCACACTCGTTGGCAAAGGCGTTTGCTTTGATACAGGAGGCCTAGACCTAAAACCATCGCAATTTATGATCACCATGAAAAAAGACATGGGCGGCTCCGCGCACGTCCTTGGTCTGGCCCATATGATCATGAGCCTAAACCTCCCCATCCAACTTCGCGTCTTGATACCCGCTGTTGAAAATTCTATTGATGGCAATGCATACCGCCCATCAGATATTCTCCCGACGCGCAAAGGAATCACTGTCGAAATTGGCAACACTGATGCAGAAGGCCGCCTCGTGCTCGCCGATGCGCTTACGTACGCCAGCGAAGATAACCCTGAACTTATTATCGACTTTGCAACACTGACTGGCGCAGCGCGCGTCGCCGTCGGTTATGACCTCCCAGCATTATTTTGTGATAACAATAAAACCGCACGCAAAATTCAGGATAATGCCGAAACAACATCAACCGACGATCCCGTTTGGCAACTCCCGCTCTTCAAAGGCTACCGCAAAGATATAGACAGCAAAGTCGCTGATTTATCATCCACAGGAGGAAAAGCAGGCGCAACAATCGCGGCACTCTTTCTCAAGGAATTCGTGGGCAATGACATTGAATGGATTCACATGGATTGTTTTTCATGGCAAGAACGCGGAACGCCAGGCCGCCCCTCTGGCGGAGCCGACACAGGCATGCGCGCCATCTTTGCATATTTGGAACAGCGATATCGCTAGAAGGAACTGAGCAAATCCCGCGCAAACACATGGAGCGTGTCATCCCGCGCACCCATAATAACAATGCGATCACCCTCTTTTGCAATCAACTTTAAATGCGTAAGAATCTTATCGCGCGTTTCAAACCAACGCGCCTGAACGCCTTTTTCCACCAAATCATCAATAATATGCTGCGCCGTGACAGAGCGATCAACTGTCCCCCCCGCATAATAAACCTCCGGCATAAACACAATATCATCCGCTGCAAGATGCTGCGCGAACACATCCACCATCTCTCGCCCCATCAACCGCAGCGGCCCAAACCCATGAGGCTGAAACATAATAATAACACGCCCTTCAAACGATTTTAACGTCCGTAAACTCGCACTGATCTTATCTGGGTTATGCGCAAAATCATCAATCACAGTTATACCGCCACGCACACCAACCAGCTCCATACGGCGATGTATGCCTTTAAACGCCTCAAGCGCCGAGGCGCAATCCGCTAAATCAAGCCCCACCGATTGACACGCGCCAAGCGCCGCCAGAGCATTCTCAACATTATGGCGCCCCGGAACGTTCAAATGCACAGAGATATCATTAACCTTAAAATCAATTGAGAATTGCTGGGGGCACAAATCACGTGCCACAAGATCAGCCTCCGCATCAATTGCATATGAAAGAACATCAACATGCGCACGCTCTCGCAAAGCCATCACACGTGGTTGATCTGCATTCAGCACAATCACCGCCCGCGCCGAGGCGACATAGTCGCCAAAAAGCACCTCAAGCTCCTCCATCGATTTATGATCCAGCGCAATATTATTTAAAACAGCAACAAAAGGCTTATAATGTGCAATAGACCCATCACTCTCATCCATCTCCGCAACAAATACATCATTGCGGCCTGTGCGGATACTAGATGCGCCATAAAAATTAATCACACCACCACCATTTACAACCGTAGGGTCACGTCCAAGCCCTGCCATAATAGTGCCAACCATCCCCGTAACAGTAGATTTACCGCTCGTCCCTGCCACCGCAATGCCTTGATCTGCATCATTAAACAAAGCCGCCAACATCTGCCCACGGGTCAAAATCTTGATGCCCAAATCCTTGGCTACACGAACATCAGGAATACGGTCCTCAACGGCACTGGAAACAATAAAGACATCAGCCCCCTCAACGCCGGAACCGTCCTGCGAACAAAGCGTAACACCCATATCAATCAATTTTTGAAATTTCTCTGGCATGGCGCCCTGATCATGCCCACGATCAGACCCCCGAACACCATGACCGCGCGCTAGCAATAACTGCGCTAGAGGCATCATACCGCTCCCGCCAACCCCACAAAAAAAATATTGAATCATTTATTATTGTCCAGGAAACAAAGGCACAGGATCGGAAGACGCATCTGAGGGAACGCCTTCTTCTTCTGAAGTATCCAAGTCCTCTATAAGAATTTTCAAATCACGCGTTTCAGATAAAGCTTCACCAACAGGCTCAACAACACCCGCCCGCTCCAGTAACGGAAACTCAACATGATTTTTATCGGAATTCAAACGCGGCACACTTGCCCCAACCTCTTCCAAATCATAACTGTCTGGCCCTGCAATATCATATGCGTAATGCGAGGGTAACTCATTAGCCTTCGCGACTTCTTGAGAAAAATCAACGGCAATAACCGACGGATAACGATAAAGAGAATCAGACGCGTAATCCCATGCGACCCCTGCAGGACTGCCCCAAAGAGATCGGCTACTGAACTTGGCAGGCACCTTAATCTCAACAGCACGATTTCCCGGCGCCTGACATTGAACAATCATATCTTTCGTAGATTTTTTAATATTAAGTGTCTGCGGCGGAAAAACTTGATAACGCAGTTTATCAACATAAACACTGCATTTTACATTCTCTGCATCCTGAGCAATAAATTGAATATCCTGATTATTGCCTTGTGTAGCGTAAGCACAGCCACCAAGAAAAAAAACACAGGACAAAAAAAAGAATCTATTACTCATGAAAAAAGGCTAGCGCATAGCAGGCTCACTCACCATATAAAATTATATTTAAGCCACAGACTTTTTCTGGGCGCCTATATCAATCTTAAATGAAAGTGCATCATCTTTAACATCAACAACAACATACGAGCCATCAGCGACATCCCCAGAGAGCAAAAGTTCTGCTAGCTTGTTCTGTAACTTCACTTGAATAACTCGCTTAAGCGGGCGCGCGCCATAAACAGGGTCATAGCCCTGCTCTGCAATACAAACTCGCGCCTTGTCCGACAGCGACAAAGTCACATTTTGCGCCGCAAGCAAATCATGAAGATAGCCAAGCTGGATATCAACAATACCCGCAATATTTTCACGACTAAGTCGAGAGAATAACAATATCTCATCAATACGATTCAAAAACTCAGGACGGAACGCACCGCGCACAACCTCCATCACCGCTTCGCGCACCAAATCAACAGACTCCCCATCTTTTTGACGCACCAAATGCTCACTTCCCAAATTCGAAGTCATAATCAAAACTGTATTCGAAAAATCAACCGTGCGCCCCTGCCCATCGGTCAAACGACCATCATCCAGAACTTGCAGTAAAATATTGAACACATCAGGATGCGCCTTTTCAACCTCATCAAACAGCACCACCTGATATGGACGCCGCCGAACAGCCTCAGTCAACGCGCCGCCCTCTTCATATCCAACATACCCGGGAGGTGCGCCAATCATACGCGATACCGCGTGTTTCTCCATATATTCCGACATATCCATACGAACCATGGCATGCTCGTCATCAAACATAAACTCCGCCAAAGCTTTCGTCAGTTCAGTCTTCCCAACCCCAGTCGGTCCAAGAAAAAGGAACGACCCAATTGGTCTACGCGAATCTTGCAGCCCCGCCCTTGACCGGCGAATAGCATTCGATATCGCCTTCACCGCTTCATTTTGTCCGACAACGCGCTGCTGAAGCTTATCCTCCATCGCAAGCAATTTCTCACGCTCTCCCTCAAGCATCTTATCAACAGGAATGCCCGTCCACTTGCTCACAATATAAGCAATATCGTCATCTGTAACTTCTTCATTAATCAAGTTCTTACTTGTGTGTGCCGCAGCCTTGGAAATTTTCTCCTCCAACTCAGGAATTGTCGCGTATTTCAACTCACTCGCACGCCCCCAATTGCCATCACGCTCCGCTTGCTCAAGCTCTATGCGCGCCTTATCAAGCTTTTCCGAATATTTCTGACCAGCATTCAACTTTTCCTTTTCCGCCTGCCATTGTGACGTCAACTCCGCCGATTCAGATTCTAAATCTTTAAGGTCCCCCTGAAGCTTATCAAGGCGCTCTTTCGATGCCTTATCTTTCTCTTTCTTTAAGGCCTCGCGCTCAATCTTCAACTGAACAATACGACGGTCAAGCTCGTCTATATTCTCAGGCTTGCTATCAACCTGCATCCGCAGACGTGAAGACGCCTCATCAATCAAATCAATCGCTTTATCAGGCAAAAACCGATCCGTAATATATCGGTTAGACAATGTCGCCGCAGACACAATCGCACCATCGGTAATCCGAACACCATGATGAAGCTCATATTTCTCCTTCAATCCCCGTAAAATAGAAATCGTATCCTGCACCGTTGGTTCAGAAACGAACACAGGCTGAAAACGTCGCGCCAACGCCGCATCTTTTTCAATATGTTTGCGATATTCATCGAGCGTCGTCGCGCCAATCATATGCAACTCCCCGCGCGCCAAAGCGGGTTTCAGCATATTCCCCGCATCCATCGCTCCTTCTGATTTTCCCGCCCCAACAACAGTATGCAATTCATCAAGAAACAGAACAACATTGCCTTCCGCGTTCTTAACTTCATCAATAACCGCCTTCAAGCGCTCCTCGAATTCCCCACGATATTTCGCCCCTGCAAGCAAAGCACCCAAATCAAGCGACATCAATTTCTTATCGCGCAAAGCCTCAGGCACATCGTTATTTACAATGCGCTGCGCCAGCCCCTCAATAATCGCCGTTTTACCGACACCCGGCTCGCCGATAATCACAGGATTATTCTTCGTCCGCCGCGCCAACACCTGAATCGTACGGCGAATTTCTTCCTCGCGTCCAATAATCGGGTCCATCTTCCCATCACGCGCCGCTTGCGTTAAATCCATCGCATATTTATTCAACGCATCAAACTGATCCTCTGCATTCGCCGAATTCGCCGTACGCCCCTTACGCACATCATTAATCGCCGCGTTCAGCTTCGTATCGTCCATACCGGCATCCTCAAGATACCCCGCAACATCGCTCTTCTTCGCCAAGATCATCACCTGCAACAACCGCTCTGTCGTTACAAAACTGTCCCCCGCCTTCTCAGCGATATTTTCTGCATTAGAAAAAATCTTGGCCAAATCACCAGAAAGACGCAACTGCCCTGCGCCGCTACCCTCAACCACAGGAAATTTAGAAATTGCACGCTCAAGAGAGGACTTCAATTTCATCTCATCAGCCTCACACACACGCAAAAGCTTACTCACTAAGCCATCAGCATCATCCAGCATGACTTTAAGCACATGCTCAGGCTCAAGCGATTGATGCCCGTACCTCACAGCAAGGCTTTGTGCCAGTTGAATAAAAGATTTCGTTTTCTCGGTAAGTTTATCGAAGTTCATAGCACCCTCTAAAAGAGACAAGTAATGACGTATTAATGATTAAAGATATTAAAACTGTCTTTGATATAAATCAAGAAAAAGGCAGCTTATTAAAGCCGCCTTATCCTACACACCCTCAGATTATAATACGTCTATTCGACTGTCTCTTCCGGTGTTTTGCTCTCTACAGAAACTTCTGGCCCTAAAATTGTCCCAGGCAAACCCAAGTCATCTTCTTTATCAGGCTTACGCTCAGCCTTGCCTTGGGATTTAACTCTATTCCCCTTATCATGTTGAGCAGAAAGGTCTTGAGAATTATGACCAAGAACCTTAGCCGCATCAAACTGACCATTTTGTTCACCAATAAGACGGATATAATGTTCCGCATGTTGATAGTAGTTTTCGGCAACCACAATATCACCCGATGACGTCGCATCCTTAGCAAGAGCAAGGTACTTCTCTGCGACTTGATGAGCTGTGCCGCGAATACGGACATCAGGACCATTACTATCAAAAACCTGCGAACGGGGCTGGTTATTTCTATGACCACCACCGTTACCGCCAGTGTTTCGGTTTCTTTGTCGTCTACCTGATGTTCCGTGTCTCATTATTCAGTTCCATAAATTACAATTTTCACACAAATCAACCCAACCACCATACATTCAAAATGTAGGTAAAAACAGCCTTACGAGTGCTTTTTAGTATAGTTAGACACAAGATATCGTCTCTGTTCCAAATCTTTAAAACAACATTTTGTGTCCGTGTTGCGTTGAACAATTACAAGGTACATCCAACGCGCATTTCCAATCAAGCCGTATCGTTAAAAAAAAATCATTTATCCCCATGCGAGATTTCCACAACCCGCGGATTCCCTGCATAATCCATATGAACGCACCGTTGCACAAATCCAGACTTTTCCGCGAGTCGCATAACATCATCTTTCTGATCATAGCCAATTTCAAACAGCGCGATTCCATATGATGAAAGATTATTTTTTATTTTAGGAATAATCTCAATATAGGGGTTGAGCCCCTGTGCACCTCCATCAAGTGCCAGAATCGGGTCATGCTGGATCACCTCAGGCGAAAGCGTTGGTATTACTGACTTACAGATATATGGCGGATTCGAAACAATCAAATCAAAACGGGAATCAATGCCCTCCAGCCATGATGTGCATACCAATTTTATTCGGGAATCAACGCCGTTGAAAACGGCATTTTTTTCAGCTTGCGCTAAAGCCCCTTGCGAAACATCTGAACCAATTCCATGCGCATCCAAAAATTCAGAGAGTAAAGCAATTAAAATACATCCAGTCCCCGTCCCCAAATCAAGAATCTTCAAGGGCTGATCTGTGTCAAACCGCTTGAGCGCAAGCTCGATAATCAGTTCCGTCTCAGGCCGTGGATCAAGTGTCGACTCCGACAAACCAAATTTAAGCCCCCAAAACTCAGCCTCACCATATATACGGGTCAAAGGCACACCCGCAAGGCGGCGCGCAACATCATGATCAATTTTCTCCAAATCATCTTCGGAAATCTCAGATTCAGGTGCAGCTATTAAATCAGACAGCGTATAATCTGTGCGATATTCTATAATCCAGCGCGCCTCAAGATCATCCCCTAAGCGCGCACGCATAACATTATAAAGCGTTTTAAGCATCTAAATTCGCAAGCGCCGAGGCTTGATCTTCCGCGATCAACGCATCAATAACCTCATCCAATGCTTCACCACGCACAACATCATCCAACTTATAAAGCGTCAGGTTAATACGGTGATCCGTTAAACGCCCCTGTGGGAAGTTATATGTGCGTATGCGTTCAGAACGATCACCAGAACCAACTTGAGATTTTCGATCTTCCGCACGCTCATCCGCCAAGATCTGGCGCTGCAAATCATAAAGACGCGTGCGCAGAACTTTCATCGCCTTATCACGATTCTTGTGCTGAGAGCGCTCTTCCTGCATCTCAACAACGACACCCGTTGGAATATGCGTAATACGTACAGCACTATCCGTTGTATTAACATGCTGTCCACCTGCACCTTGTGACCTGTAGGTATCAATCCGCAAATCGCGCGACTCATCAATCTGAACATCAACTTCTTCGGCTTCTGGCAAAACGGCAACAGTTGCGGCAGACGTATGAACACGCCCTTGAGTTTCAGTCTTGGGTACTCGTTGAACGCGATGAACTCCTGATTCAAATTTCATTTTTGAAAAGACATTTGTGCCAGTGATTTGTGCCACAACATCTTTATAACCGCCAATATCATTCTCTGACGCTTCAACCACTTCAAAACGCCATCCCATCTTAGACGCATAACCGCGATACATCCCAAATAAATCCGCTGCAAATAACGCCGCCTCATCGCCGCCCGTACCTGCGCGAATTTCTAAAATAGCATTCTTTGTATCCGCCTCATCTTTGGGAATAAGAACAAGGCGAATTTGACGCTCAAGCTCGGGAATACGATCATTCAACGCACGAAATTCTTCCGCGGCGATATCCTTCATCTCAGGATCATCAAGCATCTCCTGCAAATCCGCTTTTTCGGCAAAAGCAGACTCAAGCTCATCAATCGCCTCAACAACAGGCGACAACTCCGCATATTCAACAGACAGCTTAATAAAATCATCACCTGTTAAATGACCAGCAGACATAAGCGCCGAAAGTTCATCATGACGCGCGCGAATAGACTGTAATTTTTGATCCATAGACATAGACAAATGTGATACGCCATATAGGACTGTTTTGGAAGGAAAAACTACTCCAAAGATAGTTCTTCAGATATTTCATTATCAAGACTCTCCTCATCAAGCTCCGGCTCCACAAAGGCAAGCGTCTGCAAATAGGTCAAATTAAGCGGAATCCCCTTACGCACCTCGCCATCTTTACCAAGCGGCTTTAATGCTAATCCTCCGACAAGAATTTCTACATTCGCCGCATTCCCTAATGACATGCTAAGACCAGGACTATCCGGCACAAAATACTCATCCCCCTCAGTCAGAATATTAGAAACCAGAATATCACCCGCATCATTCTTAATCTCAATCCAGCTATCTCCCAAAATATTAAGAACGATACCCGTTTTCTGTGGTATTGCATCACCCTCGCTCATATTTTCAACAGAAGAAAACACTGTAGAATCCATCGCCTCCTGTGGCGGCTTAGTGATAATATCTCGTGAAACACGTGCGATGATATCGTCCGGAACGTCTTCTATCGTCTCTACAAAAGACCGATCATTTTGATTGCCACCCTTCAAAATCAAAACAAGCCCAGACAGCAAAACCAAACACAGCGTTGCAATCCATATCGAAGGAAGCTTGGTTTCTGAAGCCGGAACAGGAAAAGACAAAGCAGCTTTCGCATTCCCATCCATATATTGCGCTTTGAACAACTCAACAACCTTTGCACCATCAAGCTGCATATACTCCGCATAGCTTCGAACAAAGCCTATCGCATAAACCCGCCCAGGCAACGCATTCATATCACCTTTTTCAATAGCATCTATTTGAGACGCACGAACACGTAATGCGATCTCTACATCCGCAAGCGTTTTTTTATAGTATATACGTGTTCGACGAAGAGCTTCACCTACATTTTCTTCGGCCAGAGCCTCAAGCTCGTCAAGTAGCAAATTATCCTTCATAATGAAAACAATTGTACGCGATTCTAAAAGATATGCCCAAAAGTTTCTGAGATAGTTTTAAACGCTATCCAGACCATAAGCTGTATGAAGCGAACGTACAGCAAGCTCGGCATAATCATCGTCAATCAGAACACTAATTTTAATCTCTGACGTAGAAATAACATGAATGTTAATGCTCTTTTCGGCGAGAGTTTTAAACATTTTATTGGCCACACCCGCATGGCTTTTCATCCCAATACCAACCACAGAAATTTTGGCGACACTATCATGCACCACTACCTCTTCAAAAGCCGCATCAAAATCATGTTCAATTGTTCTAAGCGCCAAATCCTTCTCTGCGCGCGGCACAGTAAATGTCATGTCTGTATGCCCCTCATCAGAGATATTCTGAACAATCATATCAACATTCACATTCGCCTTCGCAAGCGGCTCAAACAACCGCGCAGCAACGCCTGGAATATCCTCAACGCCAACAACTGTAATTTTTGCTTCATCGCGGCTGTGCGCAATACCACTCACAAGTTCTTGTTCCATAATTTTATCCTCTGTTGTTACAAGCGTCCCTTTTAAGTCGCTCCCAATTTCATCTTCAAAACTAGACAGCACCTGAATAGGCACACCATTTTTCGCGCCCATCTCAACCGAACGCGTTTGCAAAACCTTACTGCCCAAAGACGCAAGCTCAAGCATTTCTTCATAAGCAATAGTATGAATTTTCTGCGCTTTAGGGGCAATGCGCGGATCCGCCGTAAACACACCATTCACATCCGTATAAATATCACAACGATCTGCCTTGAGAGCTGCCGCCATAGCCACCGCAGACGTATCAGATCCCCCCCGCCCAAGCGTCGAGATACGGCTCGCACCTGTCACACCTTGAAAACCAGGCACAACAGCAACCTCACCTGCATCCAAACGCTTATAAAGCTCATCACAATCAATATCTTCAATCCGTGCTTTACCATGCACCGCGTTCGTGCGTATAGGAATCTGCCACCCAAGCCATGAACGCGCAGTCACACCTTTTTTCTGCAACGCCATCGCCATAAGCCCTGCAGTCACCTGCTCTCCGCTCGAAACAACAGTGTCATACTCACGCACATCATGCATAGGGCTAATCTGTGAGCAATAATCCACCAGATGGTTTGTCACACCAGACATCGCCGAAACAACGACGACAACCTTATGGCCCGCCTCAACTTCGCGCACAACCTTGCCAGCCGCACGCTCAATACGCTCAATATCTGCGACAGACGTTCCACCAAATTTTGCAACTATCAAACTCATGTTTTTATCTTGTACTTCATTAAAGGCTTATCCATACTCACCTTGGCTTAAAAAATCAAAGGGATTTTGTCATGCAAAACACAATAGATAAACAAGAAATTGAGCATTTCACGATAGACTCTGCGCATTGGTGGGATGAAAACGGCCCGATTAAGCCGCTCCACAGCCTTAATCCTGTACGCATA
>CAYGSA010000057.1:0-11389 GCA_964352375.1 uncultured Micavibrio sp. | reverse complement strand
CCATGTTCCCTGACAGCGACATCCAGTCCACCTACGGCGCAGTCGAATTCGGAGAAATCGCTCATCAAAAAGGCCGGTCCAGCTTCAATTACGAAGTCTTCAGTAACTTCGCTTATATCGAAGAAGGCCCAAAAAACTCTATCCTCGTCACCGCGCTCCACCAAAAAGCCTTCCCCCTCATCCGCTATAAAATCGAGGATATGGGGAAAATTGAAACCCACGAAGACGCCAGCCAAAGCCTAACCACTCTGGAAGGCAAGAACACCGATTACATCATCGGCGCAGACGGCTATATGTATTTCACCTCCTTCTTCAACAACTTTATAAACGAGGTCAACAAAGAGCTCGACAATCCAATTATCCATTTTATGATCCGCCACGAAGAAAAAACAATGGCACTCAATTTCGTCCTCACCGACCAGACCAAAAAAGAACACATCGAAAAAGCCGCCCTAGATACAATGAACCATGTCTTCTCAAATTTCGATAAGATCACGATAGGCTTCCCCGAACATTTCGACCACAACTACACCCGCAAATTCAAAGTCATCGGCGAAGGCGACGGACTTGCCGAAGTCGTCGGCGGCTATCACCAAAGAAAAGCCTCATGAAAACCATAACGCCCCCTCCCTTAAAAAAAGGAGATACCATTGGCGTCTTCGCTCCCTCCTGCTGGGTTGAAAAAGACGACATAGAAAAGTCAGCCAAAGCTCTTGAAGATCACGGTTTTAAAACCTTCATCCACCCCCAAACATACGAACGCGAACACCAATCCGCAGGCACCACCCTCCAAAAAGCCCTAGCCTTCCAAGGTCTCTGGCAACGCCTCGACATCAACGCCATCTGGGCTGCAGGTGGCGGTAACCGATGCATGCACCTGATCGACACAATAAATTTCGACAAATTAAAAGACAAGCCAAAACCACTCATAGGCTTCAGCGACGTGACCGCCCTCCTCAACAGTGTCACGGCCAAAACTGGAATTACAACTTATCATGGCCCCGTCTTCAAAAATCTGCATAGATACAAACAACTGGATCACTTGATAAATTTACTTGGCGGAAACAACGCACAATACCCCATCACAAAAGACAATATCCTAAACGCTGGACAAGCCAAAGGCCGCCTCTTTGGAGGCAACCTAAGCCTTTTTCAATATTTTACGGGAGAGCACTTAAAAGACGCCATCATCTTCCTCGAAGACTGTAACGAAGAGCTCAGCCGCATTGACCGCATGATGCTACACCTTAAACGCCAGAACGTCTTCTCAAATGCAAAAGCCTTAATTTTCGGCGATTTCACAAACCTTCAAGACAGTACAACACCATTTGGTTACACACTAAAAGATATCATCATGGAACACACTGCGGGACTAGAAATTCCAATGTTATATGACATGCCCTTCGGCCACGGAAAAAACCTCTATACAATCCCAATCGGGCAAGAAGCAACACTTGACACAGAAAAACTAAGCTTCAAAGCTTAAATTTCTTATAAGCTCGCGGCACCTCATGCGCCCCCCAAAACTCTGTGACACCAATAATTTTTCCATCAGGCAATAACGAGACCATACTCGTTCCGTCCAGATCACCACAAGACCAGAACAGATAAGCACTCCCCTCACGCCGTCCCCAGCTAAAATCATGAATGCGGCATTTAGGATAAAACTTCAAGCGCTCTGTAAACATCGCCTCAATCTTCTCAAACCCCTGCGCTCGAACGTACGGGTCCTCAAAAACCGCTTCAGGCATCACCATCCCCGAAAGCAACCCAACACTTCGCGGATTAAGCTTCTCTCGCCAGTCGATAAAATCTTCTAATGGCTTCTGAAGCCTTAAATTCTGTGTAAACATAAGCAAAAAAATGTAACGTGTAATGCTCTGAAATAATACACTTAAAATAAAATATGTAAAATATTTACAGTTTGTTAACTATTTATGTTGAAAAAACACCTTTTTTCGTATATAGTATGCAACATGTTTAGTTAAATAAATCGGTTCAAAAGCAAAGCGAGCAGCCACTTTTACCACTTCTGGGTGCTCTTTTTTTGTTTCATTTTTTTAATTAAAATACGAACGAACTATACAAAACGAGGTAGTAAAAATGGCTCATAACGATAATACAGATTTTAAAAAAGGTGATAGCGTAGTTTACCCGGCGCACGGCGTTGGACAAATTGAAGGTGTTGAAACACAAACAATCGCAGGTATGGAACTCAGTCTCTATGTCGTAGGGTTCGAGCGCGACCGTATGCGCCTGAAAATCCCCGTAGCCCGCGCCGAAGATGCCGGCCTCCGTAAACTCAGCTCATCAGATCGCCTCGACGATGCACTAAACACATTAAAGGGCCGATCACGCGTCCGCCGCACAATGTGGAGCCGCCGCGCACAAGAATATGAAACAAAAATCAATTCTGGCGACCCGGTATCTATTGCAGAAGTCCTCCGTGACCTAAAGCGCAGCAACGACGACACTGAGCAATCATACTCAGAGCGTCAGATATATCAATCTGCGCTAGAACGTCTCGCACGTGAAGTTGCCGCTGTTGATGACATAACAGAGATCAAGGCCACTGAAAAGCTTGAAGACCTTCTGGGCAAAAACAAGCCTGCCCCTGCAGCAAACGAAGAAGAAGAAGAGACAGCAGCAAAAGCGGCTTAACTCATCTCAAACTAAATAAAGTTTCACGGCTAAGGAGAATTCACTTTCCCCTTAGCCTATTTTTATGTACCATATAAATGTCTTATCGGGCATTTCTGCCCAAATCTCTTATTTAAAAAGTTTGACCGACCTTGAGCCATCACGTTCAACACGACAGTCGTTTTTCATCGCTTGGAAAAGCGCGGCGGATCTTCGCCATCTCTGCAATCCACGGAGAGATAGAGCGCCTGACACTCCTTCACGACGAGATATTCCCCCATATCACCGCCGGCGATCGCATCGTCTACACTGGCAACTACATCGGCTACGGAGAGCACTCCCCGCATGTCCTTGACGAAATCCTCGCCTTCCGCCGCGCCGTCCTAGCAAAACCCAGCATGATCCCCAGCGACCTGATCTATCTGCGTGGCGCACAAGAGGAAATGTGGCAAAAGCTCCTCCAGCTCCAATTCGCCCCCGACCCGACAAAAGCCTTCACATGGATGCTTGGTAACGGACTCAGCAACACACTCTACGCCTATGGCCTATGCCCCCATGACGGCATCGAAGCCTGCCGCCAAGGTATCGTCGGCATCACAAAATGGACAAACCACATCCGCGACATATTGAAAAAGCACGCAGGCCACCAAACACTCTCAACTGGCCTCGTCCGCGCCGCCTACACCCCCAAAGAGTCCGAATACCCCATGCTGTTCGTCAACGCGGGCATAGACACCCAAAAGCCGCTCGAAAACCAAGGCGACAATTTCTGGTGGGCGCACAATCGTTTCGACAAAATCGACGAGCCGTATAAACCCTTCGAGAAAATCATCCGCGGCTATGACCCCACGCATAAAGGCGTCAATAACGACCGCGTCAAAGCAACCATAGACGGCGGCTGCGGCTTCGGCGGCACCCTCATATGCTCCGCCTTCACCCCAAACGGTGAAGTCATCGATACAATTGAACGTTAAACATCCAAAACAGGGTTAGCTACGCGGACATCTTCTTCATAGGAAAGGCTCGCCTCTTTTAAACGCTGACGCATATCTAACTCTTTATCTTCTCGCCCTGGCTCTGCATCATAAAGCCATCCCGCAATCAAGTGACCATCGATACGGGCATGGACACTAGAACTCCAAAGCGCATCAACAGCATCTTCATTCACTGTTCTCTTCCCACCACCCCAAGCTTGGGAAACAAGACTGCGTTGCTCTGCATAAAGATCATCTTGTTCATCATGAAGATCTTCCCCCTGCGGACGCATATCAAAAACATCTGGTTTAACCTTCGCGGTAATTTCAACATCACCCACAGCTTTGCTAATATCCGTGAAATCAGGATCGAAAAAAGTAATTAAACCACGCGAAAAATCATCTGGCTTAACGCTTAAACGGCCAAAGTTGCGCGCCTCCAGTCCCTTAAAACGTATACTTTTATCACCAAAATAACCGCGCATACGATTAATTTCATCACGACCAATTTCTGACAAATTAAGCCCGGGATTAAGCCCCATATTAACCTTAGAAGACAACGCAAAAGCGGTAACAGGACGCAAAACATGGCGATCACGAACAAAAGGATTAGCACCCGTCTTATCAATCCTAAGGACAAGTCCTGCAGGATTAATCATGGCCACATTCGTTCGATCTGAAGCATAACATTGCCCTTGTTTAGGCATAGGAAGTTGAAGCTGATCCATAAATCGCTTAACCTTCCTAACCATGCCCTGAGACAAGCCGTATGTAAAATCTCCTCGAAATCCTCTCATATTTTACGTTAACATAAATATTTCAAGCTATACAAAGAAATAGTGCTTCCAAGAAGAGAGACCATTACTGCACCACCAACTTGTACAAACGGTTTGGCACGATCTGATCTTTCGGCCCAAGGCCGTTAATTACACGAAACTCCTGTTCTTGAAATGTCTCAAGCCCCATACGTTTTGACATGCTTGCAACCGTTTCCCCAAAGGCGCTGGTGACAATCTTAATCCTATAAGGCTTAAGCGTCTCACGTTCCTTAAGTGATAAACGGCGAAAACTATAGACAGAACTGCGCAACAGCTTCGCTCCAGCGTAATAACGTGGCATCTCAACAATAAAACGCGCCATCTGCCCGTCCTGCCATTCAATCGCAAAGAACCGCAACGTAAAGGCTCGCTTGTCTTTTTCAACGTCAACCGAAGCCGTCGCCGCACTCATCCCGTCAACAGTCACCTTCTCAAGATCGGACAGCTCATATTTCGCAAGCCAAACATCTTGAAGATAGCGATACGGTGAATAACGGTCATTATTCCCGATCAGGTCAAACGCAATTGTGGCATCATCGCCTTTCATCAAAACCTGCTGCGCACCATTGATGATGCGATAATCATGCGGCGCTCGAAACGCAAAACCAATTTTCGGATGGTAAAAATCCTGCCCCTTATTAAAGCCCTGTTCCGCGCTATCCCCAAAAGTCATACCGTCAATCATGCGTAAATATTGATCACGGTTAACAAGCCCTTCCGTGCCATACTGCACCGCCTCCGCGCCCGTCTTCATCACACGATCTCGAACGGCAGGGTGCGTCGCAAAATAATTTGGCATCCCGCCAGTGCGCTTGGCTTTCTTGTTTTCCAAAACTTCATTGAGCTGCATACGGCGGAAAAACGACTCCGCTGCTTGCGGCGCATATCCTGCACGGCTCAAATACCGTATTCCAAGGCTATCCGCTTCACTTTCTTGCCTGCGCGAATGTGAGCTTAAATATAACCCCGCCCCCAAACCAAGCGCATCACTCACCCCAGGCTCGCCCACAGCAATAGAGATAATCTGCGCCCCCAGCCCCGTCACAACCTGACGCGAATACCGCTCGGCACTGTGGCGGCCTGTTATATGACCAACCTCATGCCCTACAACGGATGCAAACTCCGCCTCACTCCCTGCCAAAGCCATAATCCCGCGCGTCACATAAACATACCCTCCCGGCAATGCAAAGGCATTCACCTGCGGCGAGTCGAGCAGGTAAAACTTATACGCAACATCACTACGTTCCGTAAATTTCGAGACCTTCTTGCCGATCTCATCAAGATAATTCTGAAGCTTATCATCATTATAAAGACCATATTCCCTCAAAACTTTCTGGTGCTCTTCTCCACCAACCTTAAGCTCCTGCTGCGGACTCATCAGCCCCGCAAATTGCTGACGCCCCGTTGCAGGGTTCGCACTACACGATGCCAGCACAGGCAAAAGAAAAATAATAAAGAAACGCTTGATCATATGGCCTCAACTAGGGTCTGATAGAAATTATGAAACAGATTTTAGCGATATTTACCCTCTTTGCCAGTATAATCTTCGGCGCACACGCTAATGCGCAACAATTCACCCTGCCCTCTGGCGATTTTACACAGCTCCGCAAAACAGGGACCGCAAAAGTCATCGAAGCCGTAAACCCTCTAACACTCAAACTCGATGATGGCCGCTTCATCCATTTGGCAGGTTTAGATTACCCAGACCTCGATTTCTATGAACCCGGTGACCTCTCCCTCACAGCCATCGAAATTTTGAACGACTTCCTAAAAGGGCAAAAAGTCGTCATCTATCAAACCAAATCCCAAAATGCAGGCCGCATAAACCGCATGGGACACCATATCGCGCATGTTGTTCGCACAGACAAAGATGTCTGGGTACAAGGCATGATCCTTAAACTCGGCCTCGCCCGCGTACGCACAACAAAGTACAATCCAGATATGGCCGAACAAATGTTAAGCCTGGAACAAACAGCCCGCACCGCAAAAGACGGGCTATGGGGCATGGATAATTATAAAATCCAATCGCCCAAGCAAGCCGAAGATCATATCGGCAGTTACCAAATCGTAGAAGGCACTATAAAAAATGTCTCCCGTCAAAAAAACACGATGTACCTCAATTTCGGCAATAACTGGCGCACAGACTTCACAATATCCATCACATCATCAAACTTGCGCGCCTTCAAAAATTTAAAAATGCAGCCACAAGAATGGAACGGAAAACGCATCCGCGTCCGCGGCTGGATCGAAAGCTATAACGGCCCTCACATCAAAATCGATCATCCTGAACGCTTCGAATTACTCTTCGACAAGCCAAAAACACCAAAAGCACCCGAACCGAAAATCCCAAAAAAAGACCCCGGCAGCGCCCTCCCCAAATTTAATGATTAGACAATAGCCATCAAAAATCACCTATGCTAAACTGAGTTCATTAAGAAATTAATGAATGATTATGGCACCGCAAAACAAAAATAACGAAGAGCCAGAACGAACGCCTATCGCGCGCAGAACGCCTTTGCTCGACCTCTTTGCACCGATAACGCCCTACTCCAACGGCTTCCTCAAAGTCGATGATACACACGAACTTTATTGGGAACAATCGGGCAACGAACATGGCGTGCCTATTGTCCTGCTCCATGGCGGCCCAGGTGCTGGTGCTGGCCCCGTTCACAGACGTTTTTTCGACCCAGATTATTACCGTATCATAATATTCGATCAACGTGGCGCAGGGCGCTCCCACCCCCTCGGCAGCCTAGAAAACAACACAACACAGCACCTCATCGAAGACACAGAAGCCCTTCGCACTCATCTTAAGATAGACAAGTGGCACCTCTTTGGTGGATCATGGGGCAGCACTCTCGCCCTCGCCTACGCAACAAAATACAAAGAAAGATGTCTCAGCATGACCTTGCGCGGCATCTTCTTATGTGAACAAGATGAAATAGATTGGTTTTTATATGGCATGCGCACCATTTTCCCAGAAGCATGGGATCAATTTGCCGCCATCATCCCTGAAAACGAACAACATAACATGCTTGATGCCTATTACACGCGCCTGACCGATGAACAAAACCCTGAAACACAAATCGAGGCGGCTGTACGCTGGAGCCTATACGAAGGCGCATGTTCCTCGCTGATACCAAATTACGAAACCATCACCACCAACGAACAAAAACAGCACGCCCTCGCCCTCGCGCGCATTGAAGCACATTATTTCAAAACCCAAAAATATTCAAAAAAAACAAGCCTGCTGAACAATATAGACACATTACGCGAAATCCCGACAACCATCGTCCAAGGCCGCTATGACGTAATCTGCCCGATCAAAACCGCAAACAAACTCCACCAACTTTGGCCTGAAGCCGACTACATAGTCGTTCCTGACGCTGGACACTCCGCTTTAGACGCCCCCATACGTTCCCGCTTGATTGAAGCCGTAGAAGCAGCTAAAACACTGCAAACTAAGTAGAGGCTAAAATGGATTTTAAAACGTTACGTGATTTTGACTTAAAAAATAAAACAGTTTTGATGCGCGCAGATTTGAACGTACCCAAGCAAAATAACGTCGTCACCGACACTGCGCGCATAGATCGCCTGAAACCTACAATTGATTACCTGCGGGACCAAGGCGCCAAAATCTTGATCCTTTCACATTTCGGCAGACCAGAAGGCGAACAAAACCCGCAAATGTCGCTCGCCTTTCTTGCCGCGCTTCTAGAAAAACAATGGAACACCCCCGTCAGCTTCTCACCGTACTGCATCGGCGAAAACGCAAAACAAGCCGCCAGAGCAACACAATCAGGAGAAATCACACTCCTCGAAAACGTCCGCTTCCATAAAGGAGAAAAAGCAAACGACCCGAAATTCGCAGCACAGCTCGCAGAACTCGCCGATATTTTCGTCAATGACGCATTCTCAGTATCACACCGCGCACACGCCTCAACAGAAGGCCTAGCGCACCTTTTACCCTGTGCCGCTGGCATGCTGATGGAAGAAGAGTTAAACGCCCTAAACGCCGCACTCGAAGCGCCAGAAAAGCCCGTTCTTGCCGTCGCTGGCGGATCAAAAATCTCAACAAAACTTGATGTCCTCGCAAACCTCATCGAAAAAGTGGACTACCTTGTCCTCGGCGGCGGCATGGCAAACACATTCCTCTATGCACAAGATAACAAACTCGGCAAATCATTGTGCGAAAAAGACATGGCAGACACCGCTCGCAATATCATGGAAAAAGCAAAAAATATCGGCTGCGAAATCATACTTCCACGTGACGTTGTAACAGTGACAGACCTGAAAGAAAACGCACCTCACAAAACTGTAAATATCACAGATATAGACGAAAACGCGATGGCCATTGACGTCGGCCCGCAAAGCATTGCCTACATCACAGAAAAAATAAACATATCAAAAACAGTGGTCTGGAATGGCCCACTCGGCGTTTTTGAAATCAAACCCTTTGACAAGGGCACAAACCAAATCGCCAAGGCCGTCGCTCAAAGCAGCGCCATCAGTGTAGCCGGCGGAGGCGACACCGTCGCCGCTCTAGAAAATGCGGGAGTCATTCAAGATTTCACTTACATCTCCACCGCTGGCGGCGCATTCCTGCAATGGCTGGAGGGCAAAGATTTACCAGGCGTGGCAGCGCTTGCAAAAAATTAATCACCCGATAAAAAAATGCCGGCTCAAATATGGCCGGCAAGTTAAATTGAGGAAAACTAAAAAACTCGAGTAAAGTCTTACATACGCATCTTTTCAATAACAATACGCTCCGCCATATCACGCGTGGTCTTATTATAATAATCAAGTGCGACTTTTATCTGATTCATTTCAACAAGCCGCCCATTGTTCCAAACCTTACCTGTCATCATAAAAATTGAAATAAAATCCTGTTTTTCAACACCAAAAGCACGCGAGACAATCGAGAGCGATTTTCCATTGGTCTGCGATAAAATCTGCCCCACCATCTCAAGAGAGATATCTGTATAAACAGAAAACATCGCAACAAAAGAACGAATTCTGTTTTGGCGTAAAGTCTCCATCATCATAGGCACATTAAGCACACCTTTTTCTTTATAAGAATGCGCCGCCTTAATCATATGCTCCTCTGGAACAAACTCTGATAGAACAGGCAAGCGATCCAAAGCCCCCATAGCATGAGCGTCAGATGAAGCCTCCACAAATTCCAAAACAACCTCTTCAACTGCTGCAACAGCCTCTGTACTAGCATCTTTAAAATTCTCGGTGATAAAAGCTTTGATCTCATCACCCGCATACTTATACAGAGCCTTCGCAAGATCAGCGCCAACCTCCTCACGACGAAGCAACGGTAACGCCAATTCATCAGAACCTTTCGCTATATCAGACAAAATCGTCAGCGCATTATCAGTCAATTGAATATGCTCATTCTGCGCCAAAGCCAATGCAGTATTAAAATCCTCACTCTCCGCGAGCAGATCAATCACCTGCCCCGTCAAATGACGGCGCTGCGCAATCACTTCCCAATATTCAGCTGTCTTGGATTTGATAATATACATCAAATCAAACGCGCCCAAATCATTGCTATACTTTAAAATCGGCGTCGCAACATCCAAATCATCATTTGCAAGCTGCAGAACCAAACGAAGAGGTACATTTTCAAAAGTAGAAAGTTTTTGTGACAAAGCCAAACGTAAATCTTTTTGCGCTTGCCCAATAAGTTCGATCAGAACATCAGCAACCAGCTCGCTCTCACGCGGACTAACACCAATAGCCAACAATTTGGAAATCTCTTCAGCAAGCTGCGTGCGTGCGGCAGGCTTTCGGTCCCGCGCCAAATCATATAATTTATTTATATCCCCCAATAACGCCTGTGCCGGCATTGATCGGGAAACAGTCCCTGTACTTTGTATATTCATGATTCTTGCCCCACAATATCATGCATTTCTAATATTCCCGAGAAAACAAGTCACGGCAACACATTCATAGATATAGAAAAAGTATTAGCAACACGTTAAGAAATGTGAAGACCGTTAAAAACAGTACATAATTTGCAATTATTCCAAATATATGGCACCATAATTAAAGATTTTATTAACCCATTAGGTTTAGACTATAAGATCACTGTAATTAGAGTTTAGGGGATTTTAAAATGGCTGCACCACTTTCAGGCATCGCAACACAACAACAGACACCTGCCGCGCAAACACTTCAACCTGCCGCAGCAGACCAATCACGTGCCGTACGCCAGCCAGAACAAACCCCCGAAGAAAACACAATCCAACCGCGCGACGCCGCAACAGGCCAATCACAAGAACCAACATTATCCGCCGAAGACTTCCGCGAGCAAATCTCACAGCTCTCCAATGACAGCGAACAAAGCACAGCCCCCCCACGCGGCAGCGTCCTCGACACCAGCGTTTAAACGCTTTTTCCATACATATTTGACATTTTAAAATAAGACAGATATCCTGCCTTCAATGATAGATATTATGGGGTTAGATAATGACAGATAATGATATTTCAAAAACATTTGGCGATAATGCGCCAGATATTCATGCTCACATGAGAGCAGCTGTGGGTATATGCATAGAAAGAATTGAAGCCGTCAGGGAAATGAACACTGACACAGAATATGGTAGAAATCACGTGAAAATACCAACAGTAAAAACGGAAATTAGAGATGCGGCTTCTGAAACATGCCAACTTATGTTACAGACAGCGCAATTAGTTTTAACCGCTAATAAAACACAACCTCTTCACGGTGCAAGCTCTATAGATATATTACCGTTAAAACGCTACGCAGAAGGCGGCACTATACACTCAGAAGAAATTACTGAAATGAGAACAAAGCTTCCTCTTGGTATGGAAACTCAGCCCCATAGCTCAGAAATAGAAGTTGTAAGTGCCGAAGACTTCTCTTTATGAACTAGGCTCAGGACTCATTAAATCCACCATAATACAATTGCTGCGATTTTTATT
>CAYGSA010000056.1:0-11542 GCA_964352375.1 uncultured Micavibrio sp. | reverse complement strand
TACAGTGCGGCTTATTTCTTTCAAACTTCTCTTTTGACATTCTGATGTCTCCTTCAAATTACGTTCTTGTTCAGCCGCACGCGGCGAAAACTAGGCTCAGGTTTAGGAAATTCCATGCGCTGAGTCAACATATATCGCTTACTTTTTAAGCATATTTAGGCATAAAAAATCCCTGCGTTCGTTCAAACTACAGGGATTTTGAATTTTTGTTTTGTTCCTTACGCAGCCATAGACTCGCTGGCTTTTTTCATGACTTTTGTCATTTGTGCGTTAACTGGCTCTGCGCTTTCAGTCAAAAGCTTTGTGCTGATTTCTGAAATTTTTGTTGCGCCACTGACCATGTCATCAAAATTAGCTTGTACGATTTTGTTTTGTACCTCAGCGAATTCGTTGATTGTTTTTACGCCCATCGCTTCTTTTGCGAATTTTGATTGCTTTTCAGCCGTGCTTTGAGCGATTGAAAAGATTGCGCCGAACATTTCTTCACAGCCCTTCATGAAAATCGCGCTCGATTTTGTGCAGGCATCTGTGTATTGCGAACCAAAGTCATTTGTTTCTTTTAGAAACTTATCAAGTTGTGTTTGTGTCTTGCTCATTTTTCGTCTCCGAATAAAAAAATTTAAAAGTTAATAGAAAATTTAATCTTGCGTTGCACAATAATAATTAATCGTTGGCGATTGCGAAGTCAAGCTTTTTGTGCATCGCACAATGGATTTATCAGGAAAGCTTTATTGGACAAACTCGAGCGTTTCGTTTATAGTGCGGCCTAGTTTGGCGACTTACACGTAGCTTTATATTTTAATTTTTGGATTTTAGGCCTTTTAACATGCTTAGAACAAGCGGATTTATTTCTCAAAACCATACGATAGCAGGTACTTTGCTGTGCCTGTTTTTTAGCCTTTTTGTATCTGCAGCTTTTGCAAATGGTAACGTGCATAAAAATAAGTATGCTGCCTTTGTTATTGATGCCCATACGGGCACGGTTTTATATCAGGAAAACGCAAATAAGCGTCTTCATCCTGCGTCTCTGACCAAGATGATGACTTTATTGATGGTTTTTGAAGCGCTGGACCAAAAAAAGCTGCAGCTTCATGATCGTGTTTTGATTTCGTCACATGCAGCAAGTATGATCCCAAGTAAATTAGATCTTCCTGTCGGATCAACAATTAAGGTTAAGGATGCTATTCATGCCTTGACTGTTAAATCGGCAAATGATGTGGCGGTTGCTATGGCTGAAAAGCTTGGCGGTTCGGAAGCTAATTTCGCGCGCATGATGACTCGCAAAGCGCAATCACTTGGCATGATTAATACACGCTTTATGAATGCTTCTGGCTTACATAATGCTAGACAGATTTCAACTGCGAGAGATATGGCCACCTTGGCGCGCACGCTACTTATTGATTATGAGAAATATTATCCTTATTTCTCTAAACAGATGTTCCGCTATCGCGGTAAAACGTACAAAAGCCATAATAAACTTATGAAGACTTACCCTGGGATGGATGGTTTTAAGACGGGCTATATTCGTGCGTCTGGTTTTAATCTTGTGTCATCGGCGGTTCGTGATGATAATCGTTTGATTGGTGTGGTTTTTGGTGGAAAAACTGGAAATTTGCGTAATTCTCAAATGAAACAGGTTCTTGATCTCTCTTTTGAACGCGTAAATTCTACTCTGCTTGCGCGTGTGCCTTTGCCGCAACACAAGCCTGCACAAGATATTCAAGTTGCTGCCCTATCTGATTACTCTCCATCAGCTGGTGAAGATAACGCCATTACAGCGCGCGAGATATTTGACTCTGCGCTTGCGTCCCAGTCACGGTGGCACATGCTGGATAGCAACAATGACCGCTCGCTAATTAATCGCATGATCGGACAAGGCGATTACGATCAAGATATGCGCACGCGTATTGAAACTGGGCTTATCGGATTGTCGGCTCATCTCAAACAAGATATTCCTCCGAGTGTATGGGGCACAGATTCTGACTTGTCGAAAACGGGACATTGGGCAATTCAGATTGGTGCTTTTTCATCGCGTGAAAACACCGAGCGCGCACTGACAATGACGCTCGCATCTTTGCCCGAAAATTTGAAATCAGGGCAGAGCATCATTGCGCCGCTTGAGACTCAAGAGGGCTGGATATATCGTGCTCGTCTTCAAGGATATACAAAACGTGAAGCCCGTAAGGCGTGCAAGGCACTTGATGAGTGCATTCCAATCGCTCCACATGCCTTGCGGCATTGATCTATGCTATGAATCAAAGCGGCAATGTCCTTTTTATTATTCTCCTCGCTATTGGTCTATTAGGTGCACTAACCTTTGCAATACAGGGCACAGGTCAACAAAATGGAAATATAGATCGTGAAACGACGATCATTCGCGTTTCGGAGGTGCGGCGCTATGCCTCTGAACTGGAACGCGGGGTGCATTATATTCTGCAGAATAATTATAGTGAAAGCGATATTCGTTTTGCGCATCCAAATGCCCATACGGATTATGGTGACTTGGATTCTGATAGCGATAAAACAGATCAAGTTTTTGATGGTGAGGGCGGAGGGGCGAAATACCGCCCCCCTCCTTCGGGGGTTAATGATGGAAGCGCGTGGGAATTTTATGGGCACACAGCCTTTGCGCATGTTGGCTCAGATGAAGCCGAGTTGATTGCTGTTTTACCCAATGTTACACAAGCTTTTTGTGATGCGGTGAATGATAGTGTTGGCTATGACGTGCAGCCAGAGGATTCTGGGACATGTGTATATGGTGGGGCAACGGAACGGTTTGATGCCAGTACACAGTTTTTTTCCTCCCCGAACACAACGGTGGAAGCAACGTTTTCAGTAAAACCATCGCTTCAGGGTTGCGTTGAATGTACGGGTGATAACAGCCTGCATTTTTATCATGTGTTGCTGGCGCGCTGAGGCAATACGCTTTATTTCAGCGGTTCCGCGAGGACATCATTATTATGGCCAGCCTCATTCTTTATACGAAAGATACGTGCTTTGGTTTTTGCCATGTTTCTAATTTCACGATTGAGGGGCATAGCGTAATCAAAATTTGCGACAAGAGCGTTTGTATGCGAATCAAAAACCCGCAGCATGACATCGACATGTTTATGTTGCACAGAATATGTGCCTGTAAGGAATAAATCTGGTTGCATTCCTGCTGGGGGTGCGGGATAGAGAGCGGTGTTATTTTCGGGTGCGACCTTATGGAGGTAGGTTTCATAACCTAGTTCCGAGAAACGACGGCCGAGCCATTCAGGGACCTTTGATCCGAATTCAGATGATATGCTCGCGTTATCAAGTTCGACCAGCGGGTTCATGATGAATGTGCGCTTATAATCCTCGCTTAACATTTGTTTGCGTAACACGGTATTTCTGAGGTCTTGTACCAAAAAGTCGGCGGCGGCGTAGCTTTTTTCTTTTATATTTACGTTCGGATTAGAAAAAACACCATGCGATGTTGCGACAAGGCCTGCTGTGGCGAGCTTGAAACTGAATGGATCACCGCATGAGGATAGTATCGGCAGGGCAAGGCAAGTTAGAAAAAAGGTGCGGAACATCATTTCACAAGTTCTATGGCCTTGACTTCAGCTGGAGGCTCTATTTTATCCGTTACCTTTTCTTTTTTGCAGCTTGGCAATTGCACATCATAAGCGTTGTCTTGCACAAAGCCATAGAGAGGGACTTCATAAAACCCCTGAACAGATTGTTTTCCGACCCCCTCCTGATGTGCGTTGATTGCAAGCTCTATGAAGGCAAGCCTGTAGACTGTTTTTTCCTCTAATATAATGGTGGGCTTGTAATTACATTCTGAGGCTTTATCGATCACACCAAGGTCAACGCGAGGATAATTGCCAGGACGAAGTGCCAACGTGTAGCCGCGATGCGTTAGCTCGGCACGTAAAAGATGGTCAAAGCTTTTGTAGAATACGTTGTTTGCTGGGGGCGCGAGATATATTTCGTCTGCGTCGAATGCAAGGCGCTCATCCAGACGTTCTGCTAAATCTTGCGCAGCGTATCTCATATCTTGCAAAACAGACTGATTTTTTTCGGCGCTGAATTCATATCCAATATCTTTTGCTTTTTCTCCTGGGGCTGATTTATATTGCTCTTTGTAAGAGCTGTAGCCGCGAGGCATCGGGTTTGGTTTTCCCGAGCAGGCGCTTACAAGGCTTGCGATAATGAAGAGTAACAAAAGGCTGGCAATTTTTTTCATTTTGGAATCCTTGGCAAATAAAGTGATATTTTATCAAGGGCATTTACTGAGGTACAGCGTTTAATTCTTTCCATCCAAAGCTATACACCGCCCTTTTTCCGATAACCAACACATGCAGGGCTTTGTGAGGTCGGATAAGCACATTGTTTTGGTTTGAAGATAGCCTTTGGATATTGCGTCATCGATGGTTTGCGCATCGTAATGTTTGATAAGCTCATCAATTGAGAACACCGCAGATACCCGGTCAAAGTACTTTTCAAGGCATAAAAGGTCAGAAAGCATAATGGATCACCCTTAACTGTTAATGATAATCATTATCATTTAAGGGTCGTAAGTCAATATTTTTTGATTTTAATTTTTTCTGGCTGTGGAAATCTATTCAGGTAACTTTTATTTTTGCGATTGATTTTGTCGTGCTATGACCATCATAGACTGGCATAATCTCGATCGTGCCGCCATATTTTCTGACCGTTGGAGATTCGGGGATTTGGCCTTCGCTATAATCACCACCCTTGAAATAGATGTCAGGCTGGAGCACGGCAAGTAAGCCGCATGCGGTGTTATCATCATCCTGCTCTCTTGCGCCGAACAGGACAACCATATCAACTGAGCCAAGTGCACCCAGCACGGCGGCACGGGATTGTTCATCATGGACGGGGCGATCTGGCCCTTTCAGGATCTTTACAGATGAATCGCTGTTCATTCCGACAATCAATCGATCACATTTTTTGCGGGCATCGTTGAGATAGTTCACGTGCCCGAAATGCATGATATCAAAGCAGCCATTTGTGAAACCAACCTTTAAACTGCGGGCTTTCCAGCGCAGAATTTCTTCGCGAGCTTCCTCGACTTTAAGGACAGGGGCTTGACGGGTGCGTTCTGTTTGCTGGATTTTGATATCGTTGTCATGGAGGGTTCGTGCGAGTTCTTCTGCACGGATTGGTGCTGTTCCGACTTTGGAGACGACGATGCTGCCTGCTATATTCGCAATGGAAGCCGCCTGCTCCAAGCTTGCACCCGCGGCGAGGCTGGCGGCGATTGTTGCAATGACGGTGTCCCCTGCTCCTGATACGTCAAAGACTTCGATGTCTGCTGCGCTGCGAATATGGGTTGCGCTATCTTTCTTCACCACACTTATGCCGTCTTTTGAGCGGGTTGCAACAACAGATTTTACGCCTGATTGGCTGATAAGTTTTTGCGCGGCATGGACGATTTTTTCGTCCGTTTCAACGTCCAGCCCTGCGAGCGCCTCAGACAGTTCCTTTTTATTGGGCGTAATTACATCCGCGCCTCTATAGATGCTGTAATCCAGGCCCTTAGGGTCGACAAGAACAGGGATTTTATTTTTGTTTGCGAGGCTGATTAATTGTTTTAACAATGATTTGGTCAGCATACCCTTGCCGTAATCTGAAAGAATGATCGCTTTTACGCCCCGTATGAGCTGCTTTGCTTTTTCCAGGATTTGCTCTTCAATATTTTTCGATATTTTTTCGATACGTTCGAAATCTGTGCGTAGTAATTGCTGATGCCCTGCCAAGAAGCGTGTTTTCACAATTGTTGGGCGTGTTTCTTCTCTGATTAATCCAGTTTCGTCAATTCCGTATTCTCTTAGTAAACAGGCGATGGTTTCTCCGTCCGTATCATCACCGACAATGGACAAGACGCGCGCCTCGCACTTTAAATTTATCAAATTAAATACCGTGTTACCCGCACCGCCAAGCATGGTGTTTTCTCGTTTCACCGAGAGCACAGGGACAGGGCTTTCGGGAGAAATTCGATCGACCGAGCCATAGATGAAGCGATCGAGCATGATATCGCCAATCACTAAAACAGTGGCTTGCTCCATTTTTTGTAAAATTGTGACATCATCGAATTCGATTTGATTTATATTTTTCATACTATAATACTCATGAAACCTTTATTTCTATCTGTTTATGGGCTTTTGTTAGGAATTCGTCAATCTTTGTCGTGTTTAATGGTAACAGGCATTATTATGCAATTTACTGTGTTAGGGATAAAGACTTGAGTTATACTTGTGTGAATACCCAGAAAAGCGGTTTTTTATGCTCTTTAAAAGCATACTTTAATCGCGACAAAGTTGGCGAGCTTTTGGTCATAAAGGGATGCATATCCCCTGCTCAGCTTAGGGTTGCGCTTAAAATCCAAAAAGTGACCAAAACGCCTTTGGGGCAAGTTTGTCTTTCCGAGAACTATATTCATGGCTTTGACTTATTTTCAGTTCTGTGCAGACAACGCGCCCTTCGCTTTTGCTCTCTTGTCTTACTTTGCGCAGCATCCTTTAGCCTTTTCCCGAATAAATCATTTGCAGAGGTCATAAAAGATGTTCCTGCACGACTCCTCCTCACCTCTGTTGGCACAATGACTTTTGACAGAATTGACCAATATCCAAGTTTATTTGGGGCCTCTGAAAAACGCTCAACGAATCTTAAGGCGTTTACGAAGTGGTCTAGCATGTTCAAACGCCTTGATCAAAGTTTGAATAAAAATGGCTCTCATAAAATTATTGAAGACATGAAAGCCAAGCTTGAGAATTACAAGTCTCATTCTATTCATTATATGGCGATGAAAGTTAATTCCATGATGAATAAAAAGCCTTATATTCTTGATCAAGATAATTGGGGAAAGTCTGATTACTGGGCGACGCCGATCGAATTTATGGAGCGTGGCGGTGATTGTGAAGATTTTGCGATTGCTAAATATTCTGCCTTGCGTGCCCTTGGCGTCCCCGAAGAGCGCATGCGTATTGCAATTGTCCAAGATGAAATCAAGAACATCCCGCATGCGATTCTGATCGTATATTCCGAAAAAGGCCCTGTCGTTTTGGATAATCAGATTAAGGATGTGCGCCGGGCCGATTCAATCGCTCACTATAAGCCTATTTTTTCGATTAATCGTGAAGCGTGGTGGCTGCATACAGTGCCGAAGACCTCTTCGTCAACTATCATCGCATCTGCGCAGTAAGCTCACATATGCACGCCTTTAACCTTATGACGCGCATCTTCTATGTACCCTTCAGGATCAACGTGAATTAGAATATCTGCGTCTTCGTAGAGCTTTAATATTTCTTCTTCCAGATCTTTTGTAATTGCATGCGCGATCCAGAGGCTGAGGTCTGGGTCAACTTCGATGTCAAATGAAATGACTGAGTAGCTGCCGTGGCTGTGTGTGCGCAAATCATGCCAGCCGATGACCTTTTCATGGTTTTCTATGATCTTAATGAGCTTGGCGCGTTCTTCTTCTGGAAGCTCGCGGTCGAGCAGCATATTCAGGGATTTTATCGCTATTGCTCGGAGTAAATAGGTCATAAAGGCGGCGACAAGTAAGGCGAAGATTGGGTCTAGCCAGATTGGCGCGTTTCCAATCGCGCTTAGGTATAAGACAATCAAGGCGCCGCTATTTATGAGCACGTCACCGCCGTAATGTGCGCTGTCAGCTTCGATTGCGATTGATTGATTCGCCTTCAAGGACAGGCGCTGCAGTGTAACAAGTATGACGGACATTACGATAGATATCGCCATGACGATTACACCTGTTTCATGGTTTGTGATTATTACTGGCTGTGCGATGTGGAGGATGGCTTCGAAGACCAGAAACGCCGCCCCCCCTGCGATAATGGCCGATTGGAAAAGCGCGGAAACGGCTTCCATTTTTCCGTGGCCCCATCGATGGTCTTCATCGGCAGGCCTGCGGGCGTAAAACAGGCTTGCGAGCACCATGATCGAGACGATGGAGTCGAGGATAGAGTCTGTGAGTGATGAGAGGATGCTGAGTGAGCCGCTTTGATAATAGGCGTAGGCTTTGATAATGATAAGAAACCCGACGATTATAATCGCTGCGTAACCCGCAAGGATGGAAGCCTTGTTTTTCATCATATGATTTTGTCGTAATGTCGAGCAAGGGGCAATGGTTTTTTGCGTGTTCGGGCGGCTAGACCTCCGGGGAGGTGTCATCAGGTGCTGTTGTGTAGAGCTGACCGTCCGGGGTTTTAATGATGCTGGAGTGTTCGTCGAATATGTTGCCGAAGGATGAGTTTTGTATTTTTTCTTGTCCCCAGTTTTTTATATCTTTGTATTTATCTTTTACAATATCGTCTATTCCGAACACCCAATTTAGACAAAAACCTATTGCTAGAGTTGGAATACCCACGACAGCTAAGCGCAAAGGTGCTTCTTTACTACTAACCCGCAAGGCCTGATCATATCTTCTCATCATGTATTCCAGAAGATCCTGTTCATTTAAGAACAGAGCACCTGGCGTTTTTGGATCGGGCGCAAACTTTTCTTTACCAAATGTTTCTACGCTCATATCTCCTGACCAAATGCTATAACCACTATCCTGACCGTTGCCAGGGACATACTTTCTCGTTTCATTAATAACCCTGTATTCTTGCCTGCCAGCTCTTGCCTCTATGATTGTTCGCTTTCTTCCATCAAAGTTCATTCCCAAATTTGCCACAATTACTGGATTTGTTGAGCGGCTTGACCTGTTTAACTGTAATGCCCTTCCAAACCAGAAAGGGTAATGTCTGAATGTCGAAACATGGCCTCTGAACTCATTTCTAAGTGGACGAAGTTTTTCTTTTATATTTATAAGCATCTGATATCGGCGATCATATTTTTCGATCTGCCCTTTTAATGCTGCAGAATTGATTTCAGCCTGAGTAATATCTCTCTGTTCCTTCTGATTCTGCTCTTCAATAGCCCTTTGATTTCTGCGCCACTTAATTTCAGCTATTGTTCTGGGGCTTGATTCCGCTTTTTTTGTGAAATCAGCTTGAGGACTTAGCTTATGATTTTTAATATTATCAATCTCATCTTGGCTGGGTGGGCTATATAACGTTCTCAGCTCTGGAAATATTGCTCCATATTCTTTAAGCATACCTTGATCGGTCATTTCTCCGCTTACAACTTTTCTTAAAACATCTTCTATTTGTTTTAGACGCCCGATGGCATCTTTCGCTGTGCGTTGAGATTTCAATTGATCAGGCTTATTATCACTCATTATCTTAATTCCCGTTCGATTATTTTTTTATTGGCATTCGCCCTTAATCGAGAACTAATAGCATATTACCCGCGGGAGATGCAAGTTATGTCACGCATATTACTTAATCAACGATAGATTTACAGCGATTGCACAAGTAACCACTCTCTTCGGTTACTTCGGGCAGGACTTTCCAGCAGCGTTCGCATTTTTCGCCTTCGGCTTTTTGAACGGCAACGGCGGCATTGCCGTTTGAAATTTGTGCGGCGGATGTGATGCAGATATCTGCCATTTCATCTGCCATTGCGATTACTGAAGCAGAAGTCGTATCAATCACAGCAACAGCCTCGAGGGATGAGCCGAGTTCTTTGCTGTTTCTCATGGGCTCAATTGCACCGAGCACGTCTTTGCGCACGGCGATGATTTCTTTCCATTTTGCAGCAAGCGCATCATTCTTCCAGATCGCAGGCACTTCAGGGAAGTCGCGCAGGTGGATGCTTTCAGTGTCTTCGAACACGCCTTCGGGGCGGTGCTGCCAGCTTTCCTCGGCGGTGAAGCTGAGGATCGGGGCGAGCCATGCGGTGAGGCGGTTGAAGATTTCAGCCATGACTGTGCGGCAGGCGCGGCGTTTCATGTCATTAGGCGCGTCGCAGTACAAGCAGTCTTTGCGGATGTCGAAATAAAACGCCGAGAGTTCTTGGTTACAGAAATCATGCAGGTGTTTCGCGATTTTGGCAAATTCATAATTCTCGATTGCTTCGCGCACAAATTCATCTGTTTCCGCCAAAAGGTGCAGCATATATTGCTCTAGCTCCGGCAGGTCTTGATCGAGCGGCACGGATTCTTCTTTCGTGTATCCATCAAGCGCACCAAGTAAGAAACGCAATGTGTTGCGCAGGCGGCGGTAGAGGTCGCTCGTGTTTTTTAGCGTGTCTTTGCCGATGCGGATGTCTTCATTATAGTCCGAAAGCATCACCCACAGGCGGATGATGTCCGCGCCGTATTGATCCATCATCTTGAGCGGGTCAACGACATTGCCCAAAGATTTGGACATTTTATAGCCCTTTTCATCGAGCACAAAACCATGCGTCAGCACATTTTTGTATGGCGCGCGGCCTAGCGTTCCGGTGCCTTGGAGAAGCGAGGAATGGAACCAGCCACGGTGTTGGTCTGAGCCTTCGAGGTAGAGGTCGATTTGATCAACGCCCTCGAAGCACGGCCATGTTTGTGTGTCTTTCACAACGAAGGCATGGGTTGAACCAGATTCAAACCAAACATCAACTATATCAAAGACTTGGGTGTAGTCTTCGGCGTTATATTCATTGCCGAGGAAGTCTTGGGGGTCGCGGCTCCACCATGCGTCAGCACCCTCTTCTTCGAAGATATCGCCGATGCGGTCAAACACCGCGTCATCGCGCAGCATCTCGCCTGTGTCTTTGTGCAAGAATAATGCGATGGGCACGCCCCATGCGCGTTGGCGGCTGATGCACCAGTCGGGGCGGTTTGCGATCATTGCTGTGATACGTGCTTCGCCTTTTGCGGGGTGCCAGTCGGTGATTTTGATTTGTTCTAATGCCTTTTCACGGATTTTGCTTTCGCCATCCATGGCGATGAACCATTGCGGGGTGGTGCGGAAGATGAGCGGAGCTTTTGAGCGCCAGCTGTGTGGGTACTCATGTTTGAGAGAGCCTTTGGCGAGGAGCTTGCCTGCTTCTTTAAGCTCACGCAGCACAGAGAAATTCCCGCCGCCCAGTTTACCGTCTTGGGTGTAGACCTCTTCGCCAGCGAACAGGCCAACATGCGGGCGAAATTTACCGTCATCTGTGACGTTGTCGGTGACTTCGATGTCGTTTGCGCGACCCAGATGGAAATCATCTTCGCCGTGACCTGGTGCGATATGCACGAAACCTGTTCCCGCATCGTCGGTGACAAAATCACCTGCAAGAAGCGGCACGTCGAATGCGTTGTAATGCTCGTCAACGCCCGCGAATGGGTGTTTAGCGATTGTGTCTGCGGCCTGTGACCCAAAAAATGTGCCAAGCAATTCATGATCTTCGATGCCTGCTTGTTTCATGACCTCTTCCGCGAGGGATGTGGCGAGCGCGATTTTTTGGTCGCCTGCTTGGTATACGCCGTATTCGATGCCCTCACCGAACGCGATGGCGCGGTTGGAGGGGATTGTCCATGGGGTGGTTGTCCAGATGACGATTTCCGCGCCCTCCAGCAATTTCACATCTGTTTTGATTACAGGAAATGTGACCCAGATGGTAACAGATTTATGTTCTTTATATTCGACCTCGGCCTCTGCCAGGGCGGTTTTTTCAA
>CAYGSA010000055.1:1972-11561 GCA_964352375.1 uncultured Micavibrio sp. | reverse complement strand
ATTCGATACTGAGCTCTTGCACAGATGTTTGAAGGAGTAATTTATTGGTCGCATTTAAAATCGCTTTGCGTGACTTTTCGCTGCGTGGACGTCCTTTTTTAGCGGCTGCTTCTGCCATGATTCCCTCCGAAAGAGATGTGATGAAACTTATCGTGTCGTATTTGGATGAGGTAAATGTGCCTGAAAATTGTGCGTTTTGCAAGAGGGTGTAGCGGCTTTTTTCATGCGCGCCGTTTCATATATTAAATCTTATATATATCAGTATTTTAAATTGGACTGCTGTATTTTTGATTGTGGATTTTTTTGTGATACGACCCTGAATTCAATCAGGATCGTATCACTGGATTTACATTCCGATTCGAATCGGATTGATTATTGTCTAAAAGCGGATTTGAATGCCAACTGTGAGCGTGTAGTCACGTTCGAGCTGTACGCCGTTCAGATTTTGATAGAGTGGTGCGCGTGCATCGATGCCGATGCTTATGTTTTCCAATTTCTCTGGTTCATATGTGAACCCTGCACCGATTTCAATGATGTCACCGCCGTAATTATCGGGATTTGCAGTTTGCACTGGTGCCGTGATGTTTTCATCGCGGCCTTTGATGTCGCCGAGTGTTTCAGCGTTGATCAAGGCGTTGACGGTTAGGCCTTTGCCGAAATCATATGCGCCCCAACCTGTTACGCGGTGCTGATTGCCGAGGCGGTAGTCTTGGCTGTTGTCACTCTCTAGGCGGATGGTTGCGTTATATTGCGCTCCCCAGCCCCATTTTTTGTTGTTTCCAACGTAGGTTATGCCGGGGAGGGCATCAAATGTGCCTGAGCCTAGCTGCATGGCGTATGGCATGCGCAGGCGCGGGGTTGTGCCCATTGGTGTCAGCACATCATCTTCTTCCTTGATCGATCCTGTGGGCAGACTGAGACCCATTTGCAGGTTAACGCGGTGGTTATGGGTTTCGAGCAGGCTATAAATTCCGCTGATGCGTGTATCGCCGATGCCGTTTGAACGTGTGTTAAAGGTGCCAAGCTCGGTTGTGCCTGACATCCCCTGAAAGGTGATGTGATCCATGTCTTTGATGACGTATGAGCCCATGGCCATGAGGGTAAGTTTATCGGTTAATCCGTACATTCCACCGATCATATGCATTGTCATTTGCATTTCGGTGGGCACAACGCGCACGTTTGCTGGTGGGGCATTTGGGTTTGAAAGGGTGCTGACGATTTGGCTGGGGCTGATTTTATTTGTGCCTTTGCGGTTGCCTTGCATCTGCATGTGCCCGACACGGTAAGAGACCATCCACTCGCCTTTATTGTGGGTGTGATCGCCCATGATGGATATAGGGGCGGCGGGGCCTTTTGGGTGGATGTGGCCTTCTTGTGCGAGGGCTGCGTTTGACATGGTGAGCATTGTGCTGCCAAGCAGGCAGGCTTTTGAAAATGTATTCATGATTTTATTTTCCTAAAATAAATAGTGTTAAAAAGTGTTTTGGGTTTAGGAAAAATAAGGAGGTGCGCGGGCGCTGTGTGCATAATGTGTGCGTGGTTTTAGTGTGCGTTTTTGCCCTGTTACTTGGTGTTTTTCGTTTTTGTATGGATCAATTCCGTGCTCTGCATTGTGCGTCTCTAATAGAGCTTTATCTGCCGATGCGTTAAGGCACATGGCGCATGTCTTTTTGGTTCGCGTTGGCGCAGGTATTTCCTTGCCGTTTTCATCAAGTGTGATGGTTTTTGTGCCGAAGCTGGAACAAATGGTGAGTGTTGTGCCTGATTTTATCCAGAGTGGTGTGACTGAGGCCATGAGGGAGAGAGTCATGGCAATCAGCGCAAAGAGTGCTGTAAGTTTGTGATTACGCAATTTAGACATTAGTAATTAGATCGCTCGAATGTTGTAGGGGCGGGGTCGATTTCTATGATTTGGCCATTTTGAAATTCAAGGATAGCCAGGCCGCGTTCTGAGATACCGTCTGGGCGAAAGCGAAAGATTCCGTCTACGCCAGAGAAGCCATTTGGATTTGTAAAGTCATTGAAACTGTAGGCTGGGCGTCCGCGCTCTTTTAGGCCAATTTGCGCAAGGATTGTTGACAGCGCCGTTGCATCATAGGCGAGGGATGCGATGCGCGGCGGAGTCGTTCCATAGACTGACCTATATTTACGCTCGAACTTTGCACGTGCCTCAAGGGAGGGGGCTGCGAACCATGTCCCTGCTAGCGTTCTGTCGTTGGCGAGGGAACTGTCGTCCATCAGGCCTGTTCCCAGTCTGCGAACATCGCGGGGGGGGAGATCATAGTGATTAAGGAAGCTGCCGACTTGCCTTGCTTGTGCGCCGCCAACAGGAAGGAGGACAGCGTCGAACGGCACGCCGTGCGCGTTGTTTGATGTGCGGCGTGCGTTATAGTCTGAGAAGAGTTGCATTTTTGATGCAAGGTCGGTGCCATCGGGGCTGAAGCGTTCTATGCGCGCATGCTGTACTCCGATCTTTGGTGAGATTGCTCTGTAAGCGGAAACGACGCCATTGCCATAGGTATTAGATGGTGCGAGTATGCCGTGCCTTGTAAGGCCTTGAGTGGTTGCGTAGCTTGTGACGCGGGCGACTTGGTCAAAGGGGAGAAATCCGATTAGGAATGTTTTTCGGTTTGCCAGTGTCCAGTCTGTTGAAAATGCGATCATTGGGACATTTGCGCTGCTTGTGAGTTTCTGCGCGGCGCGGACGGAGCCTGAAAATACAGGGCCGAGGATTAAAGACGCATCTTCTTTTAATGCTTCACGCGCTGCGGTGGCTGCGCCATCGGGGGTGCCGTATGTGTCTTTTGGTATGAGTGTGAAATTATCGTAGCCGAGATCGAATAATGCGATTTGCGCCGCATTGAGCATGGCTTCGCCAAGTTTTTCGTGCTGACCGCTTAGAGGTAGAAGAATGGCGACTTTGACGGGGGCGAGGCCGCTTTTTTCGTCGTCGGTCAGTGTTTCTTCGCCGACTGTTTGTGTCGAAATGGCGTTTGGTGATTGTTGTGCGGGGTTTGTGCTGGTTGTGTTTTGCCAGACATTATCAGATCCTGCGCAGGCGCTGAGGATGAATAGGAAACTCAGAATGCCAAAGTTCTGTAATTTATGCATTATTCTGGTATATCTTGTTTTATTGAATGTGTATTTTACAGACCATAAAGAAAGCGTGATGAAAAATCTAGAGGAATTAGAAGCGGGGCTTTATCTTGTTGCAACGCCGATTGGGAATTTGCGTGATATTACTGTGCGTGCGCTGGATGTGCTTAAATCTGTTGATGTGATTTTGTGTGAGGACACACGCGTTTCGGGAAAATTGCTCAAGGCTTATGATATTCGTAGTGTTATGCGCAAATATAATGACCATAGTGATGGGCGTGTTCGGGAGGAAATTCTGGATGGGATTGCGCGTGGTCAATCCGTGGGTTTGATCAGTGATGCTGGGACTCCGCTTATTTGTGATCCGGGGTATAAGTTGGTTTTGGAGTGTCAGGCGAGAGATTTGATGGTGACGTCTGTTCCGGGGGCAAGCGCGCCTGTGACGGCTTTGCAGCTTTCGGGGATGGAGAGTGATGCATTTTCTTTTATTGGGTTTTTGCCATCTAAAACAAAGGCGCGGCGTGATTTTTTAGGGCGCTGGGTGGGGGTTCCTGGCACGCTTGTTGCTTTTGAAACTGCGCCGAGATTGCTTAAGGCGCTGGAGGATATTCAAGATTTACTGGGCGTGCGTGAAGTTGCGGTGGTTAGGGAAATCACAAAGCTGTACGAGGAGGTGCGCCGTGCGTCGGTTCATGACCTTATAATGTATTATCGGGAGCAGGGGCAGCCTAAAGGTGAAATTGTGCTGGTTATTTCTGCTGCGGATGAGGAGACGTACACTGAAAGTGCTGTTGAGGATATGATACGATGCGCACTGGAAACAATGCATAATAAAGATGCCGCAGCCTTTGTGGCGGAAAAGACTGGTTTGAAAAAGTCAGATTTATATAATCTTGCATTACGCATTTCTCAGGGAGATTAGCTATGGTTTCAAAATCGATGACCCAAACAAATCATGCGGTGGGCATTCAGGGGGAGGATATGGCGGCGGTGTATCTGGAGGAACAAGGCTATGCGGTTTTGGAGCGTCGGTATAAGACAAAATTTGGCGAAATTGATTTGATTGTGGAAAAGGATGAGGTTGTTTGCTTTGTTGAGGTGAAAATTCGCCAGACGTTAGAGGATGCGCTTGCTTCTGTGACTTTGCGGGCGCGCCGCCGAATTGAGCAATCAGCGCTGTTTTATATAAGTCAAAATCCTGAAATACAGGGAAACCCAATGCGTTTTGACGTGATTGCGATTGTGAAACCGTTTCAAATTACACATCTGGACAATGCATGGGAAGTGGGTGCATAATCTTGTTTCAATCGAATCACTTTTTGTAAGGATTTTAACAATGATTACACCAAAACATGCCGTTTTACTTCTCTCTTGCGTCACGTTATCATCGTGCGCGGGGCTTGCGCTGGGGACAGGTGTCGCCGTTGGTACAGCGGCTGTTCAGGAGGGCGGTGTAGGACGCGCGGCGAGTGATGCGCTTATTCAAACGCAAATTAATGATCTTTGGTTTCGTCATAGTGTTGATATGTTTACGAAGTTAGATATGACTGTTAATCAAGGGCGCGTTTTATTGACAGGCGTTGTACAAGACCCTCAGCATCGCGTGGAAGCGGTTCGTATGGCTTGGAAGCCTAAGGGCGTTAAGCAGGTCATAAATGAAATTACAGTTGCAGATAGTGATGGTATTGTTGGGTATGCTAAAGATAGCTGGATTGGCACACGTTTACGTTCGGCCTTGATTTTTGATCGTGATGTCGAATCGATTAATTATTCGATTGATGTTGTTCAGGGCACAGTATTCCTGATGGGTTTTGCCCAAGATCAGCGGGAGCTTGATCATGTTATCGGCATTGCACGCACTATTCCGAATGTGACGCGGGTTGCTAGCTATGTTAAGCTTGTTGGCACACCCGAGCTTGTAGGGGCTCAACCTGCTCTTGGGGACGGTTCATCTTTGGATACAACGCGGCCAGCCGATGCAGCTAACGCGCCAATTGAGTGGAGTCAGGACAGTGTTTATTGATGTTGCGTATTGATATGCACGTAACTTTTTACCTGCATATGCTGAAACACTTGCACCTGGCATGATTCCTCTTTAAGAATCGTTAGATAGAAATTATTATTTGAGTTGAAAGGGACATTTATAATGTTTACGCGCTACTTTACTATTTTTGCAGCTCTGCTTTTGGTCGGAGCTTGTACAAACAAACAAGATGGAAGTAACGTTCCTGTCACTGGTAATGAGGGGGTTATTTTTACGGATGACGCTGCATATGATGATTTTGATGCGAATGCGCCCATTCCTGGGACACAGGCTGATCTTGTGGTGAATGTTGGTGATCGTGTTTTCTTTGAAACAGACAGTACTGATCTTACATCATCGGCTCGAGCAACACTTGAAAATCAGGCATCATGGATTTCTCAATATCCTAATCTTGGTGTCACAATTGAAGGCCATGCTGATGAGCGCGGAACGCGTGAATATAACCTTGCTTTAGGGGAGCGCCGTGCGAATGCAGTGAAAAATTATTTGATTGCTTTGGGTGTTAATCCTTCGCGTATCACCACACTCAGTTATGGTAAAGAGCGTCCGGCTGTACCTGGTTCTGATCAGGCCGCATGGTCTCAAAACCGTCGGGGCGTAACGAAAGTCCAATAAAATGTTTACTTCTTCTTTAAAAACAGGACTCTGCATAGCAGCGCTCTCTTTGGGCGCTGTTTTTCCTGTTTCTGCACAACCTTCTGCTGCTGCTGCAGAGATTCGTTTTCAGCAGTTGGAGCGTGAAATCAGACGTTTGACAGGCCAGATTGAAGAGCAGAATTATGAGATTCGACGGCTTAAGGAGGATTTGGAGGATGTGCGTGCAAAGGTTAATGCGGGCTCTGTCAATGATATGCCCTCGCTTTCTTCACTTGAGGCAAGAGGCCCTGCTCAAGCTTTGGACCCTTCAATCGGGATTGGTGGTCGTGATGCGGCGAAAGTTTCTGAAATTCAATCTCCGTCTGATCTGCAAGAGCCTCAAGTCGGTCTTGAGTCACAGACTTTGGGTACTTTGAGAAAGCCTGCTGAAGGCGGTGTTGTGTCTTCCAGAGATGATGCTCCCTTAGCCTATGACCATGCTTATTATTTTATAAAGTCGCGTGATTTTTCGCGTGCGGAGGCTGAATTTGCAGCGTTTTTGCGTGATCATTCTGACAGTGATCTTGCGGCAAATGCACAATATTGGTTTGGTGAGACATTTTACGTGCGTGGAGATTATGACCGTTCTGCGCGGGAATTTGCGACAGGATATCAGAAATATCCTCAAGGGCCGAAGGCTGCGAGTAACTTGCTAAAGCTTGGGATGTCTCTGGTTGGGCTTGGTAAGACAGAGGATGCTTGTATTGCGTTTAAGCAGCTTAAGAGTGAGTATTCAGACTCATCCGTGCCTGTTTTAAAGCGCGCAGACTCTGAAATGGCAAAAATTAACTGTATCTAGTCCTACGATTATTTTAATGTGAGACCGTTATATTTCGGCTCACGTATTTTTGTACGCTTCGCCTTATTTTTCTGGTCACATTAGAACTCTCTTTGCTCTATAGTGTGGTTATGACTTATTTATTTGAATGTTTGGATCAGAGATTTCTTGATATCAAAAATCTAGATATTGCTGTCGGTGTTTCTGGGGGAGCTGACAGCATGGCGCTTGTGCATGTTTTGTCACAATGGTGTGGTGGGCAAGTTCATGTTTTGATTGTTGATCATGGGTTACGTGAAGATTCGGCTGATGAAGCTGTGGGCGTTAAGGCGCGATTAAAGGGCATGCATGTAGATGTTTTGAAATGGGATGCAACGCCTGATAGAAGCCGAGTTCAGGAGCGCGCGCGGGAGGCACGTTACAGGTTGATGGCTGATTATATGGCAGAGCAGGGACTGAAACACTTATTTCTGGCGCATCATATGGATGATCAGGCTGAGACGTTTTTATTTCGGCTCGCGAAGGGGAGCGGTTTGGATGGTTTGGCTTGTATGAGTGAACGACAAAAGCAGGGAGAGATGCTGTTGTGTCGTCCTTTTTTGAATGCGAGAAAAACAGATCTTCTTGCGTATTGCGAGGAGTATGGGCTGGAGTTTGTTACTGACCCCAGTAATGACTCTGATGCGTTTGCGCGTGTGCGTTTGCGAAAATCTATGGATGTTTTGTCAAGAGAGGGGTTATCCGTTGAGCGTCTTGGGGTGGCATCGGCTCGGTTTGCGCGTGCGCGTGCGGCTCTGGAGGTTTTGGCTGGAAAGGCTTATGAGGCATGCGTTTCACAAATCATTTCTGACCGTATCGTATTTAATTTTGTAGCTTTGTCGGAGCAACCGCATGAGATTGTTGTTCGGTGCGTTCTTAAGGCAATCCAGAATCTGTCTGCGCACGCGGTTCGATTGCAGCGTGTTGAAGCGCTTTGTGATGATTTAATTCATGAGGCAGATTTTCGAAAAAGAACCCTCTCTGGGCTTACGTTTGAACGTAAAAATGACATGTTTATTATTACATGTTTGTGAGCTTACGAACATTACGTAGCATTGCTTAGAATTTGTAAATTGTAATTTAACATTGTCCTGTATAGAATGGCCTTCTGTTAAAAAATAAAAGGTCTTACTCGTGAATAATGCAAATCGAAATCTTGTTGTGTGGCTGGCTATTGGGCTGGTTATTCTGTTGATGATTAATATCGCACAAACGTCTAATCAGGCGTCTGTTAATCCCGATGATGCCGTGAGTTACAGCGATTTTATCCGTGGTGCGCAAGATGGAAGTGTTGAACAAGTTCGTATCAAAGGCGGGGATATTTTCGGAAAGTTTTCAGGGCAAGAGAAGGAGTTCAAGCTTAGAATTCCACCTTATGAGAATGTAGTTGATCGTTTGTCGGGTACAAATGTCAAGATTATTTCCGAGCAGCCAGATCCTCCAAATCGTATGTTTGATATTCTGATTAGTCTTCTGCCGTTTGTTTTGATCATTGCATTTTGGCTTTTCATTATGCGTCAAATGAATGGCAAGGGCGGCGGTGGCGCGATGGGATTTGGGAAGTCTCGCGCCAAGATGATGACGGAGCGTAATGACCAGGTGACGTTTGAAGATGTAGCAGGTATTGAAGAGGCGAAGCAAGATTTAGAGGAAATTGTTGAATTTCTGAAAGACCCGCAGAAGTTTCAGCGTTTGGGTGGGCATATTCCTAAAGGTGCGCTTTTAGTTGGTTCTCCTGGAACTGGTAAGACTCTTGTTGCGCGGGCTGTTGCTGGAGAGGCGGGCGTTCCGTTTTTTAGTATTTCGGGGTCAGATTTTGTTGAGATGTTTGTTGGTGTAGGTGCCAGCCGTGTACGTGATATGTTCGAACAGGGGCGCAAGAATGCGCCATGTATTATCTTTATTGACGAGATTGATGCGGTTGGGCGGCATCGTGGGGCTGGTTATGGCGGCGGCAACGATGAGCGCGAACAGACTTTGAACCAAATGCTGGTTGAGATGGACGGGTTTGATTCTTCGGAAGGTGTTATTATTTTGGCGGCAACGAACCGTGCGGATGTTCTTGATCCAGCTTTGCTGCGCCCTGGCCGATTCGACCGTCAGATCACTGTACCTTTGCCTGATGTGAAGGGGCGTGAGAAGATTCTTAAAGTGCATATGAAAAAAGTTCCTTTGGCCAATAATGTCGATGCATCCATCATAGCGCGTGGGACTCCAGGCTTCAGTGGGGCGGAACTTGCTAATCTTGTAAATGAGGCGGCCTTGCTGGCGGCGCGGCGAAATAAGCGCGTCATTGGGATGGATGATCTTGAAGATGCCAAGGATAAAGTGATGATGGGCGCAGAGCGTCGTTCTATGGCGATGAATGAAGATGAGAAGAAATTGACCGCTTATCATGAGGCGGGGCATGCTCTGGTGACTTTGCACGAGCCTGAATCTGACCCTATTCATAAGGCAACGATTGTGCCGCGTGGGGGGGCACTTGGTATGGTTATGCGTTTGCCTGAGGGAGATCGTTACAGCTATTCCCTTGCGAAAATGCGCGCGAACTTGTCTGTCGGTATGGGTGGCCGCGTGGCTGAAGAAGTTATTTTTGGTAAGGAATATGTCACTAATGGTGCTTCTGGTGATATTCAACAGGTCAGTGCTATGGCGCGTGCGATGGTGATGGAATGGGGGCTGAGCGATGAAATTGGCATGGTAAATTATGGTGATGATCAAACAAGCTATAAAGAGCGCCGTATTTCTGAAGAGATGGAAAATAAGATTGATGTTGAGGTGCGCCGATTTATTGATGAGGGCTATAACAAAGCCATGAAGATTATTACTGAGAATATTGATGATCTGCATAAGATTGCCAAAGCTTTGCTGGAGTATGAGTTGCTCTCGGGAGACGAGATTAAAGCGTTGCTTCGTGGCGAGGCGATTATTCGTCATGATTCTGATGATGCTGATGGTGATGCGCCTGCGCGATCATCTGTCCCATCAGGTGGGGG
>CAYGSA010000055.1:0-1962 GCA_964352375.1 uncultured Micavibrio sp. | reverse complement strand
GGGGGCGGCAGTGTTCCCAAGGGTGGCAGTGTTCCGACTACAGCTTAAATTGACCAACTGGCGTGTTCTGTCTGGGCTTTTTCCTGGACGACGTCACTTCGTTTTGCCATGATTTTTTTCAGGTCGACATGCTTTTGTAAGTGATCAACGCACAGCCCTAGGAATTCAACCATTTTCTTGCGCTTTTCTGGGCGATCGATCAGGTCGCTGCGTATTTCTATTCCAATATATTGCAGATTCGAGCTTTCGCTTATTATGGGGGCGATGTTGCTTGGGCGTTGTGCGACGCGGTATGGCTCTCCCGAGATAAAGCGATAATATGACTGGTTGCGCCAAAACTCCTCAAGCGCATAAGAAAGTGGTGTTTTTTCGCATCTGATTGTGCCTATTTCTACGGCGCGTGGTTTGCCTTGCCATGTTGGGGAGAAGCTATGGATATCGAGCGCAATGACTCCGCCATGGCGCCTGCGGATTTTTTCGATCATATCGCGCTTTGTGTCATGATAGGGGGTATAGATCGCCGTGAGCCTGCGCAGCCGTTCTTGCATACAACAACATTCTGGCTGGTTGTGTGGGATTTTCAAAGATGGGTTTTCAGGGGAATGGCGCGACACGGCGTAATCTGGTGCGGCGTTTAAATCACAAACAAGCCGTGAATAGTTTGCGACTAAGAAAGTCGCTTCGGTAAATCTTTTTTGCAGCCCTTCAAAAAGAGAATCTACGTGGAGGTCACTGGCCTCGTGGGCATTTTGGAACCAGTCTTCATCCATACCCAGTGCGCATGGCAGGGTTTCAGGGACAGCTTTTCCGTTATGGGGGCCAGTGAAAAACAAGGCCGATCTGCCTTCTCGCAGTGTAACAGGTGCGGGATCGTTCTCATTCAGGAGTTGTGAGCATAAGGTGTACATGTGCGCAGTATGACGTGTTTTTCTTAAAATTCTATTGTTTTTAGAGTGACAAATATGGTGCAGGGCAATAAGTTTAATTATGACTGATGAAAACAAGAAAAAATATTTTGGCACTGACGGTATTCGGGGGCGGGCGAATAGCCACCCGATGAGTGCGGATATGGCGCTGAAGATTGCGATGGCGAGCGCGAGTGTTTTACGGGCGGAGCGATCGGATAAGGCGATGAACCGCGTGGTTATTGGCAAGGATACGCGTTTGTCTGGTTATATGTTGGAGCAGGCGATGAGCGCGGGATTTATCTCTATGGGGATGGATGTGATTCTTGTTGGGCCGATTCCTACGCCGGGGATTGCGAAATTGACACGCTCGCTGCGCGCTGATGCTGGTGTGATGATTTCTGCGTCGCATAATCCGTATCAGGATAATGGAATCAAGCTGTTTGGGGCTGATGGATTTAAGCTGGATGATGCGTTAGAGCAAAAAATTGAGGTTAAAATTGATGCTGATCTATCTGGGGAGCGTGTTGAGCCAGAGCATTTGGGGAAGGCGACGCGCCTTGATGATGCGCTGGGGCGGTATATCGAATCACTCAAGCGTTCTATTCCTCGTGAGGATTCTTTTGATGGTCTGAAGGTTGTCGTCGATTGCGCACATGGTGCGGCCTATAAGGTGGCGCCGCAGGTTCTTTGGGAGCTTGAGGCGGACGTTATTACGATTGGGAATACGCCTGATGGGCGTAATATTAACGATGGATATGGCGCAACGGATACTGCGCGTTTGCAAGAGGCGGTGGTTGATAATGGCGCCGATCTGGGTATTGCGCTTGATGGGGATGCGGATCGCTTGATTTTGGTCGATGAGACGGGCACGAAAGTTGACGGCGATCAGATTATGGGCGCGCTTGCGTTGTGGTTTAAGCGCGAAGGTCTGCTTAAGGGGAACGCGCTGGTGGCGACGGTTATGTCCAATTTAGGGTTGGAGCGTATGCTTGCCGATGAGGGGATTGATATGTACCGTACGGGGGTTGGTGATAAGTGCGTTGTTGAAAAAATG
>CAYGSA010000054.1:0-11725 GCA_964352375.1 uncultured Micavibrio sp. | reverse complement strand
TTTAGAATATATACATAATATTAATTGCAGGCCACATTGGGGGAATAATGAGTAATTATCAAGTCAATTTAATAGATGATATCATTTTGGAAGATATACGTGATCGTGATGGTGATTTGACGGATGCCTATAGTGCGTTAGATTTCTTCTTAAACGAGCGGTACAACGATCAAGACTGGCCTGAGGCGCTAAAAGTTTTAAATAATACGGGTAATGCCATTATCAACGCTTTGAATATAGGCGGGGAAGAAAATATTGCTTTTGCGTCGTATGCTGCACAGAAGGTTAGCCGAATTAAAAAACTTTAACTACGTGATGTTGATGACATTATTAATGCTGATATTAGAAACAATGACGGTGATCTTACAACAGCGTATCATGCATTAAACGCTTTCATAAATGGTCGTATACAAAATGTTGTGACACAATATGGCAATGACTTCACATCAACAAGTCTTGGTCTTGGTCATGCTATTATAAATGCTTTGAAGATCGGTGGGGAAGAAAATGCAGCTTTTGCAGCTTTTGCAATTGAGCAGATTTTCGAGCACCGTCGTATTGAGGTAGTTCAACTTGATGATATTTTGAATAACGATGTTAAAAATAATGATGGTGATTTGACTGTGTCTTATGCGGCCCTGGATATTCTAGAAATGATGGATTCAGGCTCCTATAAGCCTGGTACACGTAGTTTTGGAGAAAATTATACTTTTAATTACAATGATATTAATCGTGCGGGTAATAATATGGGTTTTGGCATAGTTACTGCTTTAAAACTTGGAGGGGAACAAAATGTTGCATTTGCGACATATGCGACGCAAAAGCTTATACAGATTGGGGCTTTAGACACACGTGATGTTGATGACATTATTCATGCTGATATTTCAAATAATGATGGTGAGCTCTCTGCAGCTTACTATGCATTCGACGCTTTTATGCAGTTTAAAGGCACTCGTGCTTTCGATACAATAAAAAACCACTATGTTTCTAATTATATCATAACAGGAAGAAATATAGGCGATGGTATTATTAAAGCTCTAAAGCTTGGAGGAGAAGAAAATATAGCATTTGCTGCTTATGCAACTGAGCAACTTGGTATGAATGTTAAATATTCTTCTGATAAAACTGTTCGCGCTCTTGAACAGGGTGATATTGATAACATTATTAATGCTGATATTGGAAATAATGATGGTGATTTTTCGTCAGCGTATTATGCGCTAGAGGCTTATTTGTCTGGAAATACACTTGGACTTTTAACTGACTTAAAAGTAGCCAATAATATCGGCTTTAGCATTATCAGCGCTCTCAAGCTAGGTGGACAGGAAAATGTTGCGTTTGCTGCAGATGTCACACAGAAACTTTCTGATAGAGGTTACTTAGAGACTCGTGATGTTGATGATATAATTAATAACGATGTTAGAAATAATGATGGCGATTTGGCAACAGCTTATAATGCATTGGACGCTTATATATCAGGGCATACGCAGGCTTCTCTTACAAAGTCTTTTATCGATGGTGTTTTATTGGAAGGGCCCGACTACACAATAACGGCCAACAATATAGGCACTGGTATTATCAATGCCTTAAAACTTGGTGGGGATAAAAATGTTGAATTTGCGGCCTATGCTACCAAAGAAATCGGCAGATTAGGTGTTTTGGAGACACTTGATATTGATAATATTATCGAAGCAGATGTTATGAATGGAGATCAGGATTTATCTTCAGCCTATGCGGCTCTTGAGGCGTTTGTTTCCAATTATTCCGAACGCTCTGGCTCTGCAGAGATTGAAGATATTATTGAATTTCAGGATGTTGCTGACTCTGTTGTGAATAGTGCGATTAAGGCACAAAGCATTCTTGGTTCAGTTGGTGCAAGTTTTGCGGACACGGTTGAAACACAATTATCTTCTATTGTCGATACGTCTTCTATCGTGTGATTCGATGAAAATACATTTAGAAATAACCTTGGAACAGTAAGTTTTTTTAGAGTTCTTAGAAAATATGTATTTTTTAAATGTTAACGTCTAGTTTAATTTCTTCGTTTCCGTGTTTTTGATAGTGGGAGTTTGAGCCAGTAGGGCAGGCTGGCAGCAATCTTAACGATATAGGTGAATTTTTTGGGGAAATGAATCTCAAATTTTCCCTTTTTAAGCCCCTTTGCTATGGCTTTGGCTGCTTTTTCGGGTGTGATGACCATGGGCATGTCAAAGTTGTTTTTATAAGTGAGTGGTGTTTTAACAAAACCTGGGTTGATTAGTTTGACGTCAAGCCCTTCAGGCGCTTCGGCGTGGAGGCTTTCGGTGAAATTGATGAGAGCGGCTTTGCTGGCGGAGTAAGGCTGGCCGTTTGGAAGGCCTATTTTTCCTGCTACGCTGGCACAGAGTGCGATTTGGCCTGCGCCTTGACGCTTGAAGATGGGTATGACGGCTTGTGTGATATAAAGCGCGCCCATGAAATTTACGTTTATGATTTCTTGTGCGTAATCAAGGTCAATATCTTCAATAGGTTTAGGGTCGTAAATACCGGCCAAAAAGATTACGCGGTCAAGCAGCTTGGCAGAGGAGAGGGCGCTCTGCGTGGCTTGCTCGACCTGCGTTTTATCGGAGACATCAAAAGCTTCTACTATGTGTTTGTCTCCAATTTTGTGTTGGATTTCGTTGAGCTTATCTTCGCTGCGGGCGGAGAGAATGAGTGTCGCGCCTTGATCTGCAAGTTCATAGGTTAGAGCCTCTCCTATACCGCTACTCGCACCGATGATCCATATGGTTTCGCCTGTGAAGCTCATGGTTATTACTCTGGCTGTTTTTGCATGAAGAGGGTTAGCTCTGCGACAGTTAGGCCGAATTTTTTGAGGTAAGAGCGATTCAGCAATACGCCGTCATTCATTTGCCACATCCAGTCATCGAAGGTCAGGCGATATGTTTTGCCGCCTACGGGGAGGTCCATGCGGTATTTCCAGTTTACTGCTGTGCCTTCAACTTTACCGTCAGCGTGATCGATGATGTCGTCAGCGCGGCCTTTATATGTGCCGTCTGCGTTTTTCGTGATTGTCCAAATGCGTTCTTGGGTGCGTCCATCATAGTAGTCGAATGTTTCCACAAGTGTTCCTGTGCCGTTTTCCCATGTGCCAACCATATTAACATCAAAACGGGCTACGATGCGTCCTCTCCAGTCTTGTACAACGCCCCAACCTTTTATTGGGCCATTGAAGAAGTCTTCGATGCTGGCTTTGGGCGTTGTGCCTTTGTAGTGGTCTAGTGTGTTTGATGAACATCCTGCTAGCATGATGATGACTCCGAGTTGTGTTAAAAGTTTGCGTATCATTTTTGGCCTATTAAGTTTTGTCTCAATGTTGGTGCGGTTGTATTGTGTGCGAGCCATATTCCGAAGAACCATTTTCCAAACTCAGGATCTTTTATTGTTCCGATGCGTTTGTTGTCTTTATAAAATACGGTTTCTTTATTTGGCAAAAGTACGCCCGTTAGATTTGTGCCTTTTGTAACGTTTGGGAATATTTCGTTCATTTGCGAATACCAGCCTGCGAGTTTGATTTCGTCTTTAAAGCCTTGTTTGCGCATTTCTTCGGCGGATCGTGCGGCGATTTTTTCACCTTTCAATGAGCGCAGATACTTGAGTGATAGAGCGAAGGGTTTATTGTCTTCCCATTGTCCTTTGGGGGCATAGAGCGTCGCGTCATAGATATCGAATAGCATATATGTATAGCGATCGGAGCCTGTAATTTTTGCTTCGGGTATGTAGTTTTTAATAAAGGCTTCTGCATGAGCAGGAGCTGCAATAAAAATGCAGCATATTGCGGTGATGATTGATTTAGGCAGCATGGCGAAGCTCCATATGCATGACATCAATGCGGCCGACTTTGAATGCAGCATAGCAACTGGCTAGGTAGAATTGCCAGACACGGATAAATTCATCGTCGAAGCCTAGGGATCTTATTTCTTTGTGCTTTGTGTCAAAGCTGTCCAGCCATTCTTTACAAGTTCGGCCGTAATCTTGACCGAAGGCGAATTGGTCTGTGACGCGCATATCTGCTCTTTCGACTTGGTTGATAAAGCGCTCTGGGCTGGGCAGCATGCCACCAGGAAAGATAAAGCTGCGGATCATGTCGCCGCCTTTGCGGTAGCGTTTGAAATGTTTTTCGTCGATGGTGATTGTCTGCACCATTGCAGTGCCTTTTTCATTGAGTAATGATTTCATTTTCGTGAAGTATGTTGGCCAGAATTTTTCGCCGACGGCTTCGAACATTTCGATTGAGACGAGGTGATCGTACATGCCTGTTTGATGGCGGTAATCTTCCAGGGCGATGTTTGCGCTGTTGCCAAGACGTGTGTTGGCAAAGGCGTGCTGCTGCTCTGATAGTGTTATGCCTTTAATACTGTAATCATTGTCGTTCCGCGCGATAGCACGGTCTGCAAACCCGCCCCAGCCACAACCGACCTCAAGGATTGAACCTCTTGGTTTTTCTAGGCGATCAAGGATGCGGTCATATTTATTGTATTGTGCTTGTGCTAGTGATTCTTCGGGATTTTTGTAGAGAGCAGAAGAATAGGTCATGGTTGGATCTAGCCAGAGTTTGTAGAATTCGTTGCCCAGATCGTAATGCGCCTGAATGTTCTTTTTGCTTCCTTTTATTGTATTGGTCTGGAAGGCGTAGTAAATGTAGGATATTGCGTTGGAGGCGCTGCCGCCGCGAATGTAGGGCGCAAGAGTTTCTTCGTTTTCCAAGCCTACAAGCATAAGGTCGCAGAGATCATCGGTGCTCCAGAGGCCGTCGCGGTAGCTTTCTGTCATGCCGATATCGCCCTTTGCGGTGAATGCAGAAATTGTGCGCCAATCGTGAATGTAAATTGTTCCATGTGCGCCTTTACTTTTTCCTTGGAAATCGCGACGTATGCCGTTTGGGGTTGTTATGGTAATAGATCCGAATTCGATTTTATCGAGAACCTTGAATAGCTTATTTATAATCATGCTGTTAAACATACGTTTATTTCCTCTCAATGCTACATGTTACATTAAGGTAGATAACTCTGTGCTTACGCTTGTGTTAAAATTTTGTAACACTGAGTTTTATGTCATTTTGTCTTGGTTTTTTAATGTGCTTGATGCCTTTGGTGATGAGTTTCAAAGCTTGCCAATGGATGAGGGTAATGGCCTTGAAGGTGACTAGCGGATGAGACCAGAATGCTTTGCGCAGATTTTTTTTTGTCATGGGAGTTAGCGATCCTGTTAGTGCAGTGATGAGTTGTTTATTATTTTGTGCGTCGTAAAAATCGATCCACATACCGAGCTTATTGTCTTTTGATGCAAAGCGAAATTTGTACTCTCCCTCACGTTTTAGGAAGGGGGAGACGTGAAAGAGTTTATCTGCCTCCAACCAATCATTTTGCCCGATGGGTTTTAGGCCAGATTGAACGCACAGGTAGGAATGTGTTTCGCCGAATGTGTTGTTGACTTCGCATAGAACGGCGCGGATATTTTTCTTTTTATCAAGGCAGATCCAAAAGCTGACGGGGTTGAACACATATCCAAAAATTCGAGGCATGCAGATGAGGGTGATATTGTTTGTGATGCTGTCTAGGGCAGGATTGTGGTCTTTTAAGATCACTCTGATCCATTCTTCCAAGTTTGATCCATCGCGGGGGCCATGGTCTTTTTGACGGAAAGATAGGGCCCATGATTTTGGGGCTTTACTTATTTGGTCAAGCGGCAGAGCAAGATAGTAAATGCCATAGGTGAAGGAATTTTCCTTTGGGAAAAGCCTTTTGTGCATGACTTTGGCTGTGAAGATTTGTGGCTTTAGTTCCATGGTGGAGTGATTCCGAAGTATTTTGCTACATTAACGGCACTAAGGAGGCCGTCTTCGTGGAAGCCGTAGCGTTGCCATGCGCCGCAATAATAGATCCTGTCTGTTCCCTGAATTTCTGGTATGCGGTTCTGTGCCTGAATAGCGGGTTCGTCGAAGACGGGGTGAGAAAAAGTGTAGCGATTTTTGATCAGTTTTGGGTCAGGCTCTTTGCTGGGGTTAAGAGTTACGATGATGGGTGTGTTTGTTTTGAGGGGTTGGAGGTTGTTCATCCAATAGCTTAGTGATACGCCCTTGCTCGTATCCTTTTTTTCTTCGGAGAGGTACACCCAGCTTGACCAAGCATTTTTGCGCTTTTGCATGAAAGAGAGGTCGGTGTGTAGGATCATCTCGTTGGGCTGATATTTGATGTTCCCGATGATTTCTTTTTCGTCTTTGGTTGGATTGGAGAGGAGCTTTAATGCTTGGTCGCTGTGGCAGGCAAAGATGACGTTATCGTATAGCTGCGTATTTCCTTGAGTGTCTTCAACACTTACACTTTCTGGCTCTCGAATGACTCTGGTTACAGTGCAGTTCAGTTTGATGCGGTCTTTGAAGGGTGTGGTGATTTTTTTGACATACTCTTGTGATCCGCCTGTGACCGTATGCCATTGTGGGTGATCGTTGATTGTTAGCAGGCCGTGATTGTCGAAAAACCTTAGGAAGGTGCGCGCAGGAAAATCCAGCATTTTTTGTGCTGGTGTACTCCATATTGCGGCGCCCATGGCGAGGAGGTAGTAATCGCGAAACCAGCTGCCTAGTTTCATTTCATCGAGAAGTTCCCCTAAGGTGAGAGTTGTTTCCTTTTCGAGATATTTATGCGCTGTTTTATTGAATTTGAGTATATCTAACAGAAATTTCCAATATGCAGGCCTGAGCAAGTTTCTTTTTTGAGCGAAAAGTCCGCGCAATTTTTTATATGTGCCATATTCCAGCCAGCCATTATTAATTGAGACGCTGAAAGACATATCGCTTTTGGTTGTGTGGACGCCGAGATGTTTGAACAAGCCTGTCAGATGGGGGTAATTGCGTTCGTTATACACGATGAAGCCAGTGTCTACGGGGATTGTGCCGTCTGGTGTTTTAACGCTTACTGTACGGCTGTGGCCGCCGATATAGTCGTTTTTTTCGTAAATAGTAATGTCATGATCTTTATTGAGCAGGTAGGCGATGCTGTTGCCTGATATTCCTGAGCCAATGATTGCTATTTTCATTGTGTTGCGTCCTTTTCTTTTTCAGTATTGGTTTTTAGCACATTAAAAGGGCTTTCCTTATTGCTGTGGTGTTACAAAAACGTAATTGAAATGCGTAGTCCTGGGCGTGTGTTTTTGAGACTTATTTTTGCCTTATGCAGGTCAGCTATGGCTTTGACGAGGCTTAGGCCTAATCCTGTGCCGGGGGTGTTGCGGCTTTTGTCAGTGCGGTAAAACCGATCCAAGATTTTGTGTAATTCAGTTTCTGGGACTCCTATGCCTTGATCTGTGATAGTTACTGTTTTTTGGTTTATTTTTATCTCTATTTCTTTGTTTTCTGGTGAGAATTTAATTGCATTATCCAGTACATTTGAGAAGAGTTGGAAAATCAAGTCTTTATCTCCTTTGATTGTCATGTCTTGTAGGTTTGCAATGAGGCTAAGGTTTTTTTCTTCTGCAAGGGGATCATAGAGTTCGATAACGTCCTGAATGATCTTTTGGATATTTACCAGCGTGAAGGGTTGGTGTCGCTTGCCTTTTTCGATGTTTGATATGCGAAGGAGAGCGTTGAATGTATTTAAAAGGTGGTCTGCCTCGGCAATCATTTTTTTTTGGCTCGCTTTGTTTATAGGCACTTCCAGTTCGTTTCTCAGGCGTGTCAGGGGGGTGCGTAAATCATGTGCTATATTATCTGATACGTCTCGGATCCCATTGAGGAGGGTTTCTATTTTATTTAGCAGTTCATTGAGGGTTTGGGCTAGGTTGCTCAGGTCATCCCAGTCTGTGTCTATTGATATTCTTCGTGAGAGATCGCCTGTTTCCATGATTTCATTTGCAGTTTCTGCGATGATGTTTATACGGCTGACAACGAAGTTGCTGATAAAGAAGCTGACGAGAATAACCAAGAGCATGAAGAACATAATGAGGGCGCTGAAGAGCTTTAACCTTGCGTTGCTTTTGCTTATAGCGGTTATGTCGCGGGCGATGAGGAGCTGCGCGCCGTCATGGAATGTATGGATTTTTGCTGCTAAGCGCTGTGTGTTTAATTTAAATTCAATGACGCCTTCAGTTATTTTTTTAGCGTTTTGAGGTTTTGCGTCTATGTCGCCCGCTAATGTCTCGCCAGCGAGGCTTTGGTAGTGGTAATGTGCGCTGCTTTGGTGTTCAATGCGCTGGTTGATATAGCGAATTCGTTCTGCTTCTGTATCTTCTTTTAGGGTAGAGAGAATGTTTTCTATTTCATTATCAATAGCGGCTTCGGTTTCACGGATGAAGTTTTGTTGGCTAAAATCATAGAGGAAATAGCCCAAAAGCACTGCGGATGCGCCGAGCAGAATCGTGAATAAAGCCGCCATTTTAAAGCTGGAGCTTTTATAGTACTGTCTAGAGGTTGTCTTCGATGATGTATCCTGCACCGCGTACCGTCTTTATAAGTTCTGCTTTTTTGTCGTTAATTTTTTTACGCAACCGGCTGATATGAACATCAATCACATTTGTTTGGGGATCGAAATGGTAATCCCATACGGCCTCTAGTAGCATTGTACGTGTGACGATTTGCCCTTTGTGTTGGAGGAGGTATTCGAGCAAGCGGAACTCACGGGCTTGAAGGCCAATGATTTGACCTGCCCGGGTGACTTTTCGTGTGAGCAGGTTGACTTCCAAGTCGGCTGCGTCGAGCTTTGTTATTTGGGTATTGTTTTGAGCGCTTCGACGGCCCAGTACCTCAACGCGGGCTAGCAGTTCGGAGAAGGCGAATGGTTTGGTGAGATAGTCATCTCCTCCAGAGCGCAGGCCTTTGACTTTGTCATCGACATCGGCAAGGGCACTTAGAATGAGGATTGGGGTCATGTTGTCTGAGGCACGAAGCGTCTTAATTAAAGTTAAACCTTCAAGCTCAGGTAGCATACGGTCAACTATTAGTGTGTCGTATTTTTCTGTTGTTGCGAGGAACAAGCCTTCTTTACCATTTGGCGCGGTATCGATTGTGTGCCCCGCTTCTTTCATGCCCTTTGTGATGTACTCACGGACCTGATTATCGTCTTCAATAAGTAATATTTTCATAGGCGGATTTTTAGCATGATCTTGACATTTTGGGAAATATTTTATATCATTTAGTTCTTAAAGATGCCTTTTGAAGGGTCTTTTTTAATTGTAACCTTGCTTTAACTAAGGAGGAAACTATGTCTAATGTAGCAACGTTTACACCCCTATTGCGTCAAACTGTTGGTTTTGATCGGTTCCACGATCTTCTTGAGAGTATGATGGACGAGCGTTCAGATCAGTTTGAGGCTTACCCCCCGTTCAATATAGAGAAACTTGGTGATGATGCGTATCGTATTACGCTTGCTGTTGCTGGTTTTACTGAGGATGATCTCAATATTGTTGTTGAGGGTGACTGTCTTACTATTTCTGCTTCGAAGGTAGAAGATGAAGGGCAACATGACACCGTTTATCTTCATCGTGGTATTGCTGCTCGCGCTTTTGAGCGTTCTTTCAGGTTGGCGGATCATATTAAGGTCGAAGATGCGTCGCTTGATCATGGTCTTTTGACGGTGTGCTTAATACGTGAAATTCCTGAAGAGAAAAAGCCGCGTACTATCCCGATTGGTGGTTCTAAAACCCTTTTGGCGGACAAAAAGAAATAGTAATTTTTAAATTTTAAGTAAGTTTATTGTGTTGAAGCCTAAATAGGTTTTATACACGCAATGAAGAAAACTCCTGGCCTGCTTTTAGTCTTTCTCTCCCCTTACACACAGTTCTAAAAGCAGGCCTTCCTTTTTTCTAGAACCATCGTTAGTATGTTTTTTTATTTAAAAGGAGGGTTTGATGTCTGCGGTTAAGAAAATGGCGAAATTATCACTTTATGTCTTTAGCTTTTTTGTATTTTTGTTCGTAGCAGGAGGGATTTATATTTATGTGAATATGGATTCTTTGGCTCAACAGCTTAGTGAGCAAGTTGCGAGCAAAGCCCTTGGTGTGCCTGTGACGATTGGTTCTGTGCATATTTCTCTAGAAGAGAAAAGAGTTGATGTTAAGGATATAAATATTGCTAATCCGAAAGGGTATAAAAACCCGAATGCGATTGAAGTGGATTCTGTGGTAATTGCCGCAGAAACGCTTTCTAAAGAGTTGCTTAGCTTTGCGCGGGTTGAGGTTAATGGGACGACAACTAATCTTGAGGTGAACGGGAAAAGTACAAATTTGGGGGATTTGAAAAAGAATATTGATGCGCAGCAAGGAGATGTCGCGCCGTCGAAAGAGCCGCAAATCAAAGTTATAGTAAAAAGATTTTCGATGACCAAAGCACAGATTAATCCTTCAGTGACTTTGCTTGAGCGTGATCTTGCATTTGTTACTGTTCCAGATATTCACCTTACTGGTATTGGTGAAAAAGAGGGCGGCGTTTTGGCGCAAGATGCTATAGCACAGATTATGGATGCGGTTTTGGGTCAATTTAATTCTTATGCGAATGGAGCAGGGTTTTTGGAAGGATTATCGCTTGATGCCCTCAATAATATGGGGATTAGCACAGGTGAGGTTTTCAAAAAGAACCTTAAGAAAAGTTTTGATAAAGATGTTGAGCAGCTTAAGCAAGGCGTTGAAGGTCTTAAGGGGCTGTTTAAAAGCGAATGAGCGGAGCTTTAGAAACACTTGTTGCAGGTGCGCAGCGTGGCGTAAAGACCTTATTTTTAAATGGGCAGTTGCATTCTGATTTAGACATGTCAGTTCAAGTTCAACAGTATTTTAAACCCTATGTTGATGGTTTAGAGTGTGCTGGTTATAATGTTTCTTCTGATTTTCCTGAACGTGAATTGTTTGACTCTGTATGGATTCTGGTCCCTAAAAATTCTGTTGAAGCGCAATATATCATTGCGCGGGGGGTAGAGCTTTTGGCGGATGACGGGGTGCTTTATGTGGCTGCGGATAATAAGGCGGGTGGAACGCGTCTTTCTAAATGGATGCAGCAAATTGGTTTCGATGATGTTCAAAGTGAGAGCCGTAATAAGGCTCGTCTATGCTGGGCGATTAGGCAGGGCGATTTTAATCTAGATGCCTCGATTTTAGCAGGGCAGAGCCGACGTATTCTCCAGGGGCGATTTGTTTCTCAAGCTGGTGTTTTTGGATGGGATAAGATTGATAAAGGTTCCGAAATTTTAGTGCAGCATTTTTCTGATGACTTTAAGGGCAAGGGGGCTGATTTTGGATGCGGGTATGGATTTATTTCTGATTTTTTGTTGCGAAATTATCCAAAAATTTCAAAGCTTTATTGTCTTGATGCTGATGCACGTGCGATAGATATTTGTTCAGAAAATCTAGATGAGTTTGATGCTGAGAAAGCGTTTCTTTGGTGTGATTTGACCACAGTACAGCCAGAGTTGCGTAACCTCAGTTTTGTCGTTATGAATCCACCGTTTCACGACGGTAAAAAGCAGGATATTGCAATTGGCCATGCTTTTATCAAGAATGCGCATGCTGCGCTTAAACGTAATGGTGTACTTTATATGGTTGCAAATGCGCATTTGCCATATGAAAGGACTTTAGCACAGTGCTTTTTTCAAGTTGAAAAGCTTTATGAGAAGCAGGGTTTTAAAATTTATAAAGCGGTTAAATGATTACTCTGTTTTTGATATTTTTTCATTTATTTTTTGCTCGATTTTTTGCTCAATTCTTT
>CAYGSA010000053.1:0-11751 GCA_964352375.1 uncultured Micavibrio sp. | reverse complement strand
ATATGATGATGTGTTTGATGGCCATTATAATGCAATTATTGGTCGGCATTCGGACCAATTCCCCGAAAGTGATAAAGTTGTTATTGCCGAAGATGTCGGGAATTTTGATGTGTTCTCTGCGCAGTTTGCGCAGGCGGGAGGTCATCCTGCAACGGTGATTGGCATTCTGACCGCCACACAAGGCGACAATACGCTTTCGCTGGATATGCTGGATAAATCTGTGCGGGTAAATGGTGCGGAGAGACATCTGACCAAAGCAGAGTACAGTTTGTTAAGGCAGCTCATGGAAGCCCCGAACACAGCCTTGCAAAAAATGAGGCTTGCCGCGCGAAGCGGTATGAGTGAGGGAAGTGTAAGAGTCAGGGCTAGTCACCTCAGAAAAAAAATCGCTCCTTTTGAAATTAAGAGTGATAATTTTGGCGCCCTTTACTTTGCTGACGATTCGCGCACCGATACTATTATTGCTCAGGCGTATGGGATCACAGCACACAAAAACAGAACCCTTACATATCATAACGGGACTGAAGATATTCCATTAAGTTTTGTACAAGGACGAGAGTTTCTCATTGATCTTTTAAGTGGAGGACAACCGGCTGTCACACCTTCAAATAAAGCTCTTATGTCATATGTCAAACAGGTGCTTGCGGCGGCGTCGGTTTGTGATGATGCGCCGTATGGCTATGATTTTTTTAAGGCCGATTCATCGCATTATCGATTGCGCAAAACGCCCGTGGCGCTCAAGCCAAAATTGGAACCGAACGGTATGCTGTTTTCTTTGGGGGATGGGCAGTTGGTTGTGGACACCAAAGCGCAAATCATGGAAAACACAAGAACCTGGGCTGTGTGCTCACTTACTCAACAACAGGCGCGTTTTCTTGAGATTCTCGCCCTGTACCAAGATGAGGACGCACTAACCACATCCACTTTGGGGGAGGCATATCACATTCCTGGCGCCAATATGGTTTTTTCCTTCCTCTGTGGTAAAATTGATAATGATTTAGGGTTAAGGTCAGAGCTATATCTGGAATCGGGTACGCGTAGTCGTCCTGGTTATAGGGCTATTAACGTCAATGATTTTAGTGGTGAGCTTGATCAGGATGTCGGTATGGATGAAGGTCATGCCGCCCCTGCCCAAACACTCGTTGCGGAGTGACATGACCGCATAAATCCGTTATTGTTTCCAACATGAGCAAAGACACACGAAAACGCACCAAAATTATTCAGGCTGGCGTGGGCAAAGATACGGCCCACAAATCTGTGATGCCGCCGATTTATATGTCCTCGACGTTTGAGATTGAGGGGCTGGGGCAGAAATCGCCTTATGAATATTCACGCACGCGCAACCCGACGCGGGATGTTTTAGCGGATGCTTTATCCGAGCTTGAGGGCGGGGTTGGCACGTGCGTGACCTCCTCTGGGATGGCGGCTTTGACGTTGATTGTGCATTTGCTGAACCCTGATGATTTGCTGATTGCGCCGTATGATTGCTATGGGCGGTCTTATCGGATGCTGGCGAGCCTTGCCGAAAAAGGGCATTTCAAACTTGAATTTATTGATATGTATGACGCGGCGGTGGTTGAGGCGGCCTTTGCACTCAAGCCTCATATGGTTTTGATCGAGACGCCCAGCAACCCCGTGATGCGGATTGCCGATATTGAGGCGATAACCGCCCAAGCCAAAGTGTGCGGCGCAATTACGGTGTGTGATAATACGTTCCTCTCCCCTATTCTCCAGCGCCCCTTAGAGCTAGGCGCCGATATTGTGTTTCATTCCACAACCAAATTTTTGAATGGTCACAGCGATATTGTGGGTGGGTGCGTGACAACATCGCGCTCGGATTTGCTGGAGGAGCTGGAGTTTTGGGCGAACTCGCTTGGGCTGATTGGCGCGCCGTTTGATGCGTATATGACTTTGCGGGGTTTGCGGACGCTGGAGCTGCGGGTGAGCCGCGCGCAGGACAATGCCGCCGCGATTGCGCAGATGCTTCTGGAGCATGGGGCGGTTGATACGGTGTATTACCCCGGCCTTGAGGGGCATGCGGGACATGCCCTTGCGCGGGCGCAACAGGATGGCTATGGGGCGATGCTGTCGTTTGAGATTAAGGCCGAGGAGAGCAAGCTTGCGGGCTTTGTGGACGCTCTTGAGATCTTCAGGCTGGCGCAATCACTTGGCGGGACGGAGAGTTTGATTAACCACCCTGCCTCTATGACTCACGTTGCGATGGGGCCAGAGGCACGGGCGAAGGCTGGTGTCACGGATCAGCTGTTTAGGCTCTCTGTCGGGGTAGAGCATGTTGATGATTTGATGGCGGATCTGCGCGGGGCGTTGGGTACGCTATAGTATTTGTTGCTCATCCTTTTAGGTTATGTCATATTATTTTGGCTATGAGTGATATACGAAAAAATTACTATCCGGATGGTACGTTCGGCGATGACGCTGAGGAGAATGCGTGGATTATTACTGATTTTTTGATGGGTGAAAAACCGGGTGTGGTTTGGGATGAAGATCTAAAAAAGTATAACCTCTTAAGAGATGAGCCCAGAGCTATAGGCTATAATGATATTCTGGATGCGATGATGCCTAAAGAAGCCATGATCGTGTTTGGCCGTCATTTTTTTGAAGCGCACGATGTCGATGCTGTGAGACAGGCTCATCCTCCAAATCCTCAAACACTTCAGAGGAATCTGTTGAATCCTGATGATCTTCACAGATGCCCCAGAGGCAGGCTCGTTAGAGAGCATTACATGGACCACCTCAATGAATTTCAATCCAAAAGTGCACAGGGGGCGCTTGAACAATTTCCGCAAATAGGAACAGCTACACATATTTTTGCACATTTGATTTCTGAATATATTGGATTAATAGATCAAGCCTTACATGAATGTTCTGCTGATGAGCCATATTTGAAAATCTTGGATAATGCTCTTGAATTTGCCGAATTTGATGAGCATGCGCAAATTCTTAGCCCCTCTCTTGCATTATCACAGTCTTTGCATGACTTAAATATCCCTCTGCAGGGAAAACATTTAACGGCTGGAATTGTGCAGCATTTGCAAGGAGATCGATCAGGTTTCGAGTCTATTACTATCAGCTCTAGTAATGGTGAAATTAGCGATTTGCAGGTCTGCCCGTTCCAACACGCTCCGGGTGGGTTTTCGACGGTGTGGAATACGTTTTTTGAGGCGCAAAATGACGGTAGATACGAAGCGCGGCCTATGGTGGGCGGGTTTTTCAACAGTGTTATGGGCGCGCTGTATCCTGATCTGTATCCGCAATTTGCGGGCGCAGCGGTGGAGCAGCCAAGCGAGTTAGAGGTTTAGCCGTTTGATGCGTCATATCCTTGTTCGTTAGAGGCAGGTGGTATTTCGACCTCAGCGGCGGAACATTCCTTATGGATGAAGGCGAGTAAGGCAAAAGGGCTTCGGGTGTGAGCGAAAGAAATTTGGCCTGTGCCCTCGTCTCTTGAGGGGCTTAAGGCGAGGATGGAGGCGAGGCGCCTGCTGAAGGGGCATCGTCTTTCATCTGAAAAAACACCAAGATCCATCGCGTTTTGGAATGCTTTTTGAAACAGATCCGCATCAACGCCAACATTGGTGACGTCATCTTCAATTCCGTGCACCATGAAAGGGAGTAATTCTGTTGCAAAAAACCCTTTTTCAGCCTCTCTTTGCATTGCGCTCATTCCGGTGAGAACATCCATTTTCTGCATATAATCTATGCTATGTATATCTGGCTCTATGACATTCGCTAACTCAAGAAGGTCATTAAAATATTTCGACATAATTTCTGATAGTGTTGCAAACGTATTTTTCAGAGCGGGATTGTTGTCGATGAGCGCACCGGTTTTTTTTAATTGCTCCGTGTCTAGCTTGTTGTAGACACGCACTGTTTGCGACATTGTCCATTCAGGCTTGCGCGCGGTCACGTAGCTCGGGTCAGAGAGGTACTCTGCGATATATTGAGAGACTAAATCCAGATCAATTGCCTTTAGGGTTAGTTCGGTGATGCCGCGCTGATCGTCAATATTGATGCCTGACGTTAATAGGTCAGCCGCAAGAGCCGACATTGCGCCATCTTTGCTTTTTTCTTGTGCGTCACTCTTTATCTGGTTTGTTTAATCCTGCACTCATCTTCAAACTCTACATTATGTCATCATGGTAAGTCAAAGGGATTACCTCATAAGGTCCTTATAAAGTTTCTTCTTTTTCTTTTCAAAATGCGGGCATTGGTCGTCTACGCTTTCGTATTCTTCGATGCTGTCAACTGCGCCTTGGCGTTCCTGGCGTTCGATGCCAAGCTTTTTGTATTCCAGCTCCAGAATTTGACGGACGACGGTTTGCATTTTACTTTGAATTTCGGGCATGCGCTCTATGGGGAACGGCCCTGCGGAGAAGCCCCGCGATTTCAGTGCTTTCATCAGTTTTGCGCCCATTGTTTTGGCGTATTTATTCACGACTTCTCGATCAACGCGCACATGCTTTAGTTCGTGCTCGATGACGGCCTTGCGCATGCAGTGGTCGCGGTAGATTTCATTTGCGATAACGATTGTGGGCGTGATTTCAAGCTCTACGGTTATTGTGTCATACCATACGCAGCCATATTGTTTATTTGCCCATGTGCCGAAGCGTATTCTTTGGTTCAGGCCGATTTTCCCCTTCATGAAACCTTGCGTTACGGTTTGGCCGTGAAAACCGTAGGGGTCTATGGTGTCTGTGCCGTATTGCTGAATTTGTTTCAGGGTTTGTTTGTAGTCGTAGACCACGTCTGCTGTACGCGGGACGATATTTATCTTTGTCGGATCGGATCTTGGGCATTCAAAGCCTGAGGCCAGAACCAAAAGTGACGATAATGTTATTGGATCTATTCCAAACATAGAAAAACCTGCTCTTATGGCTTGCACATTATAACGATAAAACAGAAATGAAAGATTAACGGGTTTTCCTTCTGGTTTAAAACAGATATAACATACAAAAAATTGTTACAAGGATATGCGTTATGTTTGTTATTGGTTATCTGCTTAATATCGCGGTGCAGCTGTTTATATTTGTTATTATATTGCAAGTTGCCTTGAGTTGGTTGATTGCGTTTGAAATTGTGAATTCGAGCAATGAGGCTGCACGTAATTTGTCGGCGGGGCTTAAGAGATTGACTGATCCTGTTTACAAGCCGCTGGAGAAATTTATCCCCCCAATTGGCGGGATTGATATCAAGCCTTTGGTTGTTATTGTTGGGTTGCAGCTTATTGCAGCGCTTGTTATTCCCGTTTTTTATTAGGTTTAGGTATGGCACAGATTATTGATGGCAAGGCGATTGCTGCGCAGTTGAAAGACACGCTGAAATTACGGGTCTCGCAGATGAATGTAACCCCGGGTTTGGCGGTGATTTTAGTGGGGGACGATCCCGCGTCGCAGGTTTATGTGTCTCATAAGATCAAGGCGTGTGAAAAGACAGGGATTAAGAGCTTTGAGAGCCGTTTACCACAAAAAGCGACGCAAGCGGAGATCGCGGCGGAAATTCAGGCGTTTAATTATAACCCGCAAGTGCATGGGATTTTGCTGCAATTGCCTGTGCCTGAGCATTTGGACAGCGAGGCGCTCGTTCAATCTATTGCCCCTGAAAAAGACGTGGATGGCCTGACCAGCGTCAATGCGGGGAAGCTGATTTTAGGGATTAAAGGCGGAATGGTGCCGTGCACGCCGCAAGGGTCGATGATTTTGATTAAATCTGTTCTTGATGATTTGAGCGGTTTGAACGCGGTTGTGATTGGGCGCTCTAATTTGTTCGGTAAGCCGATGGCGCAATTGTTGTTGCAGGAAAACTGCACGGTGACGATGGCGCATTCGCGCACGAAAAATCTGGATGAGGTTTGCCGCGGCGCGGATATACTGGTGGCCGCGGTGGGGCGCGAGAAAATGGTGAAGGCCGAGTGGATCAAGCCTGGCGCGTGCGTCATCGATGTGGGCATTAACCGTATGGAGAATGGAAAGCTCTGCGGGGATGTGGATTATGACGCGGCGCTGGATGTTGCAGGGGCGATTACCCCCGTTCCGGGCGGTGTTGGGCCGATGACGATTTGTTGTTTGCTTGAGAATACAATTAAAGCGGCGAAGCAGAGCGGGGTCTAATAGACCATCATTTCAAAGGGCTGGAAGTCCTGAAGCTCCTTAAGCTTTTGTTGCTTGAAGGCGTATAAATTATACAGGTCAAATCTATATCGTGCTTCCGTCACGATCATTTCAGGGTATTCGATAACCACAATATCAGGGTTATCAAATATGAATTTTAGAAATCTTTCATTTGCATCAATCCAGCTTTTCAGGACGACAAGAAATGTTTTTAGCTGTGCTTTATTTTGCTTAAAATTTGTTCTTGCCGTGGTGGTTACGTCTTGTATTGCAATGGTTTTTTCAATTTCTCTTTGCTCTTTTTGAAGATAATCACTCCAGTAATCAAGAATGACCCGCGCTTTTTTGACAGATTTGATTTGGTCTTTTAAGTATTCTTCATCTGTGAATACACTATCATTGCCGACCTTCGCCATATATTTTCGGATTTCATGACCGTAGTGATCGAATTCGGGCGGTATTGCTTCTGAAACACCATGCGCGAGACGATTGATCCGATCCTCGATACTGTTGAAAGGCGTGTTGTTCTTATACTTCACATTTTTAAAAACAGGTTCAATAGGTCGTGTTTCATCGGAATCAATTAATATTGATGTCGATAGCAAAATCGGCTGAAACGGCGGCTCGAAACCTGAATCAGCATTAGGCATCAGGGTTTTTGCCGCAACACTCAGGGGTGATGCAACACACAAAATGACCCACATGCAGGTAATTCTAGCAAACACTCTGAAACCCTTAAAATTAACGATGATTGTATTTTATACGATTTCACTCACCTTGTGCAAGTGTATAGCCGCGATCGCCCTCAAAAGTGTAGAGATTTTCCATTTTGATAAACTCGAGCCCCTCAGCTTTTATGGCCTTTAATTGCGCGATCAGGGTTTCATTTGTGGGACAATCACCGAGGAATCGGGCGCACCAATGGTCGGAGCAGAATGTATCCGGGTGGCCATCTGGCCAGACTTTTACGCCGCGGTTGGCGAGAAGCTTTAGCTCCAAGCCATCGACTGAGATTGAGTCAACAACACCGCCGAGTTCGTCGGGCGCGCCTTTCCAGTCCAGAAAAATGTCCGCGCCGACAAGCTTTTTCTTCTGTTTGATTTCAGGTTTTAGAGGGGGCATGGTCAGGCCCTTGCCCCCGCCTTTGCCGTAGTCAATAACCTTGAATTGTTCTGGCTTTTCGCCGAGGCGTTCAATCACTGCGTCAGCAAAAGCGCCAGTTTTCACGCATAGTTTGCTGAGGCCTTCGTCGTAGATATCACCTGTGTGGACACCATCTTCCAGGGTTTTGTACCATGCGTTATGCACTTTGGCGGCGATGTCGTTTTGGCCGATATGGTTGAGCATTTGCACTGCGCCGAGCAACAAGCCGGATGGGTTTGCGATGCCGGCGCCTGCGATGTCGGGGGCGGAGCCGTGGACAGCCTCGAACATGCCGAAATCTGTGCCGATATTACATGATCCGCCAAGGCCGACGGAGCCTGTGACCTCTACTGCCACGTCGGAGATGATGTCTCCGTATAGGTTTTCGGTGACGATGACGTCGAAATCTTGCGGGCGGGCGGCAACGCGCGCGGTGCCGATATCAACGATGTAAAAATCTTGTTCAATATCGGGATATTCCTTGCCGATTTCATTGAATACGGCGCGGAACAGGCCGTCGGCCATTTTCATGATGTTGTCTTTGGCCATGCATGTCACTTTTTTGCGGCCGTTTGCGCGGGCATATTCGAAGGCATAGCGGATGATGCGCTCTGAACCCGGGCGAGAGATGAGCTTGATAGATTGCACGACATTTTGGGTTTGGCGGTGCTCGATCCCTGCGTAAAGGTCTTCCTCGTTTTCACGCACGATGACCAGATCCATGTCCGGGAAATTTGTGTCTACATAGGGGTGATAGGATACACACGGGCGCACGTTTGCGAACAAGCCGAGACTTTTACGCACGGTGACGTTGAGTGATTTAAACCCGCCGCCTTGAGGGGTTGTTATGGGGGCTTTGAGGAAAACTTTCGTGCGTCTGAGGCTGTCCCATGAGCTGTCTTCTATCCCTGTTAGTGTACCGCGTTTGTAAACGGCCTCGCCGATTTCGATTTCGTCGATGTCGAGCTGTGCACCCGCTGCGTCTATGATGCGCAAGGTTGCGTCCATGATTTCGGGGCCAATGCCGTCGCCGCGCGCGACTGTGATCGGGGTTTTGGTGCTCACGAGGGGGTTCTCCTTAAATAATCACGGCCAGAACGGCCAAAAGATTTTTGGAGTTTACCTTATTTTTCGGAGGATTTCTATAGGGGATACGAATGCGCGTTTTGGGAACGCGCGTGCTCAAGGATAATTTCAATTATGAGACTTTAGTTTTTTTTATCTCTCTAAGCCATCAGGTTTATCGCCGTCAATCACAGTTGGTGTCCAACGTTGATGAGGTGGTGGTGGTAAAATGGCGGCGTTAGAGGGGGGTGCGAAGAGTTGATGCCCTTTATCACTTATTTTTTTGAACCAATTTCTACTTGCATGGTCACTGCGAAAAACTTTTGTAAGATTCCCATTCGCATCTTTATTCGATATAGTTACGCCACGTTCAGTTGATGTGACTGCGCTGATATCGACGCTTGAGAAACCATCAAACCATCCATATCCAAGGTGGATTAATTTCGGGGCACTCGCATCTCCACTTCCATATGCATATAATAAGTCACATGCCGTAAGTTCTGGGAAATTGATATCTTTATAATCTGGGCCGCCAATCTCTATTTTGCGTGCCTCTTGCAATTTGGGGGCAACAAACCTTAATGCTTGCACTTCCCCTTTTGCTCGTTTCAAGGATGGGGCCTCAATGTGATTACATACTATATCGCATGCTGTTATCAGGTCTGGAAGCTGAAGTTTATCCGTCCGTGAGGCCAGAATATCTGACGCTGTTTTTACGTTGGCCAGAATCACGTCCTCTTCCCTGTCTGTTACTAGGTTTGCCCGAATATGTTCAGGTAAATTTTCTGCTAGCCAATCATTGCCGCAGTCTGTTATTTCAACTGTTGCATATGGGTTTTGGCAATGGGTGTGAAAGTCTTTGAGACTTGTCTCTTCAGTTATGTTGATAATTTTAGAAAATTTTGTTTTTTTCGCCACATATTCTTCTATAATTTCACTATGCGTTTTATCGCCTGTCAGCGCGTCGGGATTGGCGATTAGGGCCTGGCAAAATTCCTCTCTGTATAAGCCTATTCTGGGTAGGTAATTATATTGTGTGGAGTTGAATTTTTCTTCAAATCGCCCCCCGACCTTCATGATAAGTGCCGTCATATTTTTATCGTTCGTGAAGTCGAGATCATCTCTATGGTATTTGAGACGATCTACGATCTGTTGACATTCTGTAGTCACTAAACCTTGAAATCTTCTGTCCAAATTGAATGGCGTCGGATTGAAACGCAGCATGCCCTGTGCTGTGTTACCGTTAAATATATTGGCGACGGCTGTGCTTACATTTGTCATTTTTCTTAATCCCGCAATTTTTTTATGGGATATTATAACTTGTGTTATGTCACTTTGTCACGGGATTTTTTGGATGATCCAGATTTTTCCATTCTTGATTCGATGATGAGACAGGCCAGTATGATTGTATTGATCAAAATTATTCCGAACACATAGAATACTGTTATCATCATGAGGATATTAAAGACCATATATTTCACACACTTAAAGGTTGCATTTATAAAAATTCTACCATCATGAATTATACTCGTCTAGAGAGATTTTAATTTTTTTTCGGATTCCAGAAGATGACGTCGCGCAGGGTTTGTTTGTCGGTGCTGCGTTTGTAAACATAGATGCCGAGGACGGAGAGGCCGACCGCCCAGATGGCGCTGAGGTTGCCCATGGCGGCCATAACGACGCCTGCCCTATCGGTGTCGAAGATGATCACGTAGGCGATGCCGAGCATTTGCGCACCCCATGTGATGGCCATGAGATACCCGAAAGTTGGGCGCATACGGCGCACATATATATCTTCGGAGGCGATTTCGGCGCGCAGGGATTCGTTGATCTGTTCCAGATGCGTGTTTTCATTTTCGATTTCGATTTGCGCCATTTTTTCAGTGTGGCGATTGGCTTCGGCGAGTTGTTCGGGGGTTATTTGCCCAGAACGGAGCGCTGCGTCTACTTTTCCCAAGGCTTCAGACGCGGTTTTGGCGGCAGGGTTGTCGATGGTTCCCAGCACGCCGCCTACTATGGCGATAAGCGCAGTTAGCCCGATGTTTGGAAGAAAATTTGATAACATTTTAATTCCTTTCTTGTATAAATTTCTTTTTTGCTTGATACTTAGTTATGACTAAGAGTGAACATGATTTGGCGGTGGCTTTTTTGGGAGGAACTCCCATGATGGGGTATGGGGTTGTTAAGTTAGGTAATGAAACGCCCCCTCATTCTAATGATAAAGATCCTGCCGTTGATCTTGGAGCGTTTCTTATTGGTGATATTGATAAAAAACACAGAACTCCTGCTCTTGGTGAATTTTCGTATGGGCTGGCGACATTTTGGGTTGATTGGGATCAAAAGAATGATCATGCCCTATCACCAAGCGTTTTGCACGGTATGCGCCAAGCGTTGACGCGTGCACTGTCTGAATCGCCCGTGAATCTGGATGCGAACATTCAATTGGATGCGACAGATATTCCAGACTCTGTTTATCACGCGATGACAGACGGAATATTTACCGAAGATGACCTGTCTGAAGGCTCTGCGCACTATCCTAACGCTCAGTTGGCGAAAAATTTTGCCCTTCTGATTGGGATATGGATTACTTATGTTGATGAGGGTGAGACTTCGGAGCAGAATTTACGGCAGGGCGCTGTTCTTTGCGCGGAGCTGCGCGATGTTTTCAAGCTTATAAAGAAAGAGACTCCTGATCCTAGGTTAACAGAAATTCTGGCCAACTCCTCTGCTATGGAAGAATTGAAAGATGTTGGGCTTAACGAGCATTACGACAATATTCATGCACGCCTTAATGACGCTGCAAAGGCGGCCTCTGGTGGATCATTTAATAATGATCATGCAGACTCCAATGCATTGCTTATTAAAGATCTTGCAGTCAGCATCAGTCAGTGGGCAGGCGTTTCTGAGCATGCGGAAAGAGGCGGTCTGGACTTATTCGTTGCGGGTATTGCAGGTGGCATAAGGCGCGCTTTTTCTGATGAGATTGATGATTTACTTTCCATACCTTCTCCTGAAATTTTAGTTGAATCTCGTCCTCAACCCCCTTTAGACTTAGGTGATGATAGAGCCGTGAAGGCCCGTAACAGCCATTTTGTTAATATCCAGCTTTCATCAATGTTGATCGGTTCAATTGATACATGGGCACGAAATGTTGGCGATAAGGATGCGCGTTATGCTGTTTTAGAAGCTGCTATCAAACGCAGTTTGTCTAAGGTTTCTGACCCCAGACGGCATTTGTCTGTTGTTGCCGATGCAGAGCACCTTGAATTTTAGTACTCAGGCGGTTTGGTGATTTTATACTGATTTGTGAAGAGGTTTTATGAGTTTAGACGATTTTGTTTCATCTGCTTCTACATTTGGGATTAGCGTTAGAGGCGTTTCAAGCCCATTCCCTGATACAGCTCAGACAGGCACCGCT
>CAYGSA010000052.1:0-12104 GCA_964352375.1 uncultured Micavibrio sp. | reverse complement strand
GATATAAGCACCCGCCCCGCGGTGAACAATAACGTCAAAGTCCCAGCCAGACCCCGCGGCATTCTTACCGAGGAAACCAGAGTCATAAGCCTCATGAACGGCCTTCCAAAGGTTCGAGCTTTCATTGTAAAACTCGCCGCGCACATAAATATACGCCGCATGCGCCCCCATCGCAAAACCTGCAATCAAAGCGCCTTCAATCAATTTATGCGGCTCATTCCGAAGGATATCCCGGTCTTTACACGTCCCCGGCTCGGACTCATCGGCATTAATCACCAGATAATGCGGCTTGCCTGAATCTTTGGGCATAAACGACCATTTAAGGCCTGTAGGAAACCCGGCACCACCGCGCCCACGAAGCCCCGAGGCCTTCATTTCTTCGATAATCGCATCAGGCCCAAGCTTGATAAGATCAGCCGTCTTATCCCAATCACCACGTTTTTGAGCCTGTTTAAGAGCAAAGCTCTCCCAACCATAGATATTTGTAAATATTCTGTCTTTATCATCCAGCATCGTTCGAAATCACCACCAATTTATATTTACCAAAACCACGAGTCATAAGCCATTTAAGAACCTTAACCGTTACAAAAACACCAACGGCGGCCCCGGCCAGCATCGCAGGCCCCTGAACCTCTTCAGGCGCGCCACCCGTCATACCGATAATCGCACCAATAACAGCGCCAACAATCATGCCCGCCCCCATGGCCAGAGGCAAAGTACGCCACGTCATGGCCCACCATAATTTCAAAGCAATAAGATCCGTTGGTTCTTCGCGCATTTAAACAACTCCAGCTTTCTTGGCTTCTTTTTGTAAACTGGTCGGCCCCGCCGCAGACATAGACGCCTTACGCCCCGTTTGCGATCCAATTGTCGGCTTCAGACCCTCTTGCAGAGAAATCAAAACCTCTTTCATATTATCAGGGGTTAAATCTTCATAGAAATCATCATTAATCTGAACCATCGGCGCATTCACGCACGCCCCCAGACACTCAACCTCCATCAGGGTAAACACCCCGTCATCCGTCGTCTCGCCCAGCCCAACACCAAGATGATCAGTCGTCGCCTTAACAATATCGCCAGACCCACACAACCAACACGGTGTCGTGGTACAAAACTGAACCAGATTCTTACCAACGGGCGCAGTGTTATACATGGAATAAAAACTGGCAACCTCATAGACCTTTACTTTATGCATATCAAGCAGTTCGGCTATGTGATCCATCGCCGCACGAGGGATCCACCCCCCATAAGGCGGATTAGCTTTCGCACCCTCTTGTGCGACCTGACGCTGCGCCAAATCCAGCAAAGGCATAACCGCCGATTGCTGCCGCCCCACAGGGTAAAGCGCTATAATTTCGTCTATGTGCTTTTTATAAACCTTATCAAACGCGAACGTCTCAGGTTGATAATCAGCGTGTAAATCAAATGGTTTTTTCAACGATCAATCTCCCCAAAAACAATATCAAGCGAGCCAATAATCGACACCGCATCCGCAAGCTGATGCCCCTTGCTCATAAAATCTAGCGCCTGTAAATGCGCAAACCCCGGCGCGCGAATGCGGCAACGATACGGCCTGTTCGATCCATCCGAAACCAGATAAACACCAAATTCACCCTTCGGAGCCTCAACGCAAGTATACGTCTCACCTGCGGGAACATGATATCCTTCCGTGAATAATTTAAAGTGATGGATCAAAGCCTCCATCGAATCTTTCATCTCTGCGCGCGGCGGCGGTGAAACTTTGTAATCATTGGCCTTCACATATCCTTCAGGCATTTTCTCGATTGCCTGCTTCATCAACTCAATAGATTGGTACATCTCCGCCATACGCACCAAATACCGCGCATAACAGTCCCCCGTCTTACCAACAGGAATATCAAAATCCAGATCTTCATAAACTTCGTAAGGCTGAGACTTCCGTAAATCCCAAGCAATACCAGAGCCCCGCAACATCGGCCCCGAAAAGCCCCAATCCTGCGCCTCATCAGGCGTCACAATACCGATATCAACAGTGCGTTGCTTGAAAATGCGGTTATCGGTCAGCAATGTTTCCAAATCGGCCAAAAACTTTGGCAATTCCTCACACCATTGCGCGATATCCTCCAGCAAACCATCAGGCAAATCTTGCGCAACACCGCCCGGGCGGAAATAATTCGCATGCAACCGCGCACCACAGACACGCTCGTAAAATTCCATCCCCTTTTCACGCTCCTCAAAGCCCCAAAGCGCGGGCGTGATCGCACCCACATCCAGCGCAAACGTCGTAATATTCAAAATATGATTAAGAACGCGCCCCATCTCGCAGAACAGAACACGGATATATTGCCCGCGCTGCGGCACTGTAATACCAAGCAACTTTTCCGTCGCCAGAGCAAATGCATGCTCTTGATTCATCGGCGCAACATAATCAAGGCGATCAAAATACGGAACAGCCTGCGTATAGGTTTTATACTCAATCAGCTTCTCAGTGCCGCGATGCAACAACCCAATGTGCGGATCCGCACGTTCAACAATCTCGCCCTCAAGCTCCAACACCAACCGCAACACACCATGCGCCGCCGGATGCTGAGGCCCAAAATTCATCGTAAACGGCTTGATTTGTGTTTCATCACCAATCACAACATCAGGCGTTTCTGTTCTTTGACTAAGCGACATCAGACCCACCTTTTTTAATAGCTTCTCTGCCATCATCACCCTTCCATCCGGTCGGGATAGAGGCCTTCTCATCGCCCGGCAGCATCACATCGGTCATCCCCTCCCACGGGGAAAGGTTATCAAACACGCGAAAATCCTGTTGCAATTTGACAGGCTCATAAACAACGCGCTTCAGCTCCTCATCATACCGAAGCTCAACATACCCAGTAAGCGGAAAATCCTTGCGTTGCGGATGCCCGTCAAAACCATAATCCGTCAAAATACGGCGCAAATCAGGGTTCCCTGCAAACAGAACGCCATACATATCCCAAACCTCACGCTCATACCACAGCGCAGAACTAAACACATCAACAACGCTCGGCACTTGCGTCTCTTCATCCGCGTAAACCCTGACACGCGCACGATTATTCTGCTTGAGCGACAAAAGCGTGTAAACAACCTCAAAACGCTCTGGCCGGTCAGGATAATCAACCCCGAACACATCAAGCAACGTCGTGAAAGCACACTCACGATCATCTCGCAAAAACTGCAAAACGGGAACAATATCCTCAGCATTCGCAGTAAAAACAAGCTCATCCTTTTCAAAAGCAGCAGAAACAATTTTCTTCTCCAGCTTCTCTGAAACATATTCAGCGAGATCTTTCAACGACTCATCGGGCAATGCGCGTATCCTCACGTTGAATTTTCTTCTGAAGCTGGAGCAATCCGTAGACCATCCCCTCCGCCGTTGGCGGACAACCGGGAATATAGATATCAACAGGCACAATCCGGTCACACCCGCGAACTACAGAGTAAGAATAGTGATAATATCCACCACCATTCGCACAACTGCCCATAGACACAACCCAACGCGGCTCAGGCATTTGGTCATAAACTTTGCGCAAAGCAGGTGCCATTTTATTCGTAAGTGTCCCCGCAACAATCATCACATCAGACTGACGCGGCGAAGGCCGTGGAATAATCCCAAACCGGTCCAGATCATAGCGGCTCATATATCCGTGAATCATCTCAACCGCGCAGCACGCCAAGCCGAACGTCATCGGCCACAAAGACCCCGTCCGCGCCCAGTCAAACAAAGCATCGGTAGAGGTTAAAACAAAACCTTTTTCTGAAATCGTTTTCGAAATAGCAGCCGGCACGACGTCCTGCTGCTCTGCAGGCGGTAAAAGAGAACTGCCCCCTGCAGAATACTGAGGCGCCTTAACAATATGCTTATCATGCCCCATATCTTACTCCCACTCTAGACCACCTTTTTTCCATTCGTAGACAAACCCAACAGTCAGAACACTAAGAAACACCATCATAGACCAAAACCCGAACATCCCGATCTCGCCAAGAGTAATAGCCCAAGGGAATAAAAATGCAATCTCTAGATCAAAAATAATGAACAACAAGCAAACAAGGTAAAAGCGCACATCAAACTTATTACGCGCATCATCAAACGCATCAAAACCACATTCATAGGCAGAAAGCTTCTCTGCATCAGGCTTACGCACCCCCGCAAGTAAAGACCCTGCAATCATGGCAATAGAAATACCGCTCGCTATGACGATAAAAACCAAAATCGGAAGATACTCTAATAAAAATTCTGAAGATGCCATAAAAAAACTCTTGATCTAATTCACAAGCAGATTAACAGGTGCAAAGCCCAATGGAAATACCCTTTAACGGATGTATTCAACAATTTTCAAACCCAAAGAATCGAATATGAAAAATCCCGCATTAAAAGCGGGATGAAACATTCTTAAATGGCGCGAGTGACGAGACTTGAACTCGCGGCCTCCGCCGTGACAGGGCGGCGCTCTAACCAACTGAGCTACACCCGCGCATTTAAGATGAAAGATGTGATATCAGGATGATGCTAAGGCGTCAAGAAAGATTTATAACAAAATCTCATGAACGATAGACCTTATTCCCTTCTTTGTAGTCATCCAACAATTTTGCTTTAATAACATCTAGGTTTTTTTGCCCCAAATATCGACCACTATCAGTATAAAGCTCATCACAGCAAGTTTTTTCCAGAAACAACAAGGTATCCTCAGGCGTTGCATCTCCTCCAATTTCTAAGCTTACAGCAATAGATTCCTGCACAGTCATTTCGTAATCAACCCCAATAGAGTTCATAAGATCTGCTTCATGGAGAATCATGCACATCAACGCAAGGTCATCACGCTCCAGTAAAATCTCTAGCGTATCTGAAAGCTTCAAGTCGTCGTCAAGATCGTCGTCATCACCAAAGTGATAAGCGTAAGCACGACGAATTTGTTGAGATGGACTAATCGGATCACCAAAAGGCGACGCATCCGTACCAATCAACATCACCCTAATATCAGCCATCATAGAATCACAGACCCCTAAAGACTCCAGGTAAGGGCGGGCAAGATTAAAAGAACCCTCCTCCATCTTAGCCATGTGATATTGGCGATCCTCAATATTCCCGTGCCCCGTATGACCTAAATCATGAATACAGGCAGAAATTAACATCTTCGCAATAAAATCTTTATTAAAAGCACGAGGGCCGCCAGAAAATATAAAGTTGTGCGCTGAAATCATACGCGCAGCATGAAAAATAACTTTTTTAGAATGCAATTCATTATGATAGGGCAAATCATTCGGCACATCCGCTAGCGCCGCCGCAACCAAAACAGCCGAGCAAAGCCCCTCATCGCGCTCATCACTGAAACCGAAAAGTGAAAGAATCTGACGACACAAATCCACAGCAAACACACCCTCAGGCGCATCATTCCATTCATGAATTAAAGCCATAGTATTATGTGTCTGAAAATTTAAATTATCCAAAGATTCTGAGATGTAAGAAATAGATGATAACGCCCCCCCCTCAGCTCGCCCGAGATACTCCAAAAGAACATCATTAGAAACCCAACGCTCATCAGGTTTAATCGTTGCAATGCGTGCCCGCACTAACTTCATCGCATGTGGAAATGTGTCAACCATAACGCGCTTTTATTCCGAAAATATTTTGAGCAACATACCCAAACTGTCTCTTTATCTCGCATTTTAGATCAACGCGGTCTAGCAAAAAATAAACAAATAAGCGAATATTATTTGATTATGAACAGGCTTTCAGGCATAAACAAACCCTCATAAAGCATAAGAAAAGTAGGAAAAATAATGTCACAAAGCTGGTCACCCGAAAGTTGGAGAAACAAGCCCGCAGAGCAGCTCCCCAGATATGCCGATCAAGCACGCCTTGAACAGGCAGAATCTGACCTCAAAAAACTACCTCCACTCGTCTTTGCAGGCGAAGCACGCACACTTCAATCAAGCCTCGCCAAAGCTGCAAACGGAAATGCCTTCCTTCTCCAAGGCGGTGACTGCGCCGAAAGCTTTGCAGAGTTCAACGCAAACAAAATCCGCGACACATTTCGCGCACTTTTACAAATGGCTGTCGTCATGACCTACGCTGGCTCACTCCCCGTCATCAAAGTTGGCCGCATGGCAGGCCAATTCGCCAAACCCCGCTCCAGTGATACTGAAACACAAGGTAACGTAACACTCCCAAGCTATCGCGGAGACAATATAAACAGTCTGGAATTCACACCCGAAGCCCGCGAACCAAACCCACAGCGCATGATTGATGCCTACCATCAGGCATCGTCAACACTCAACCTGCTGCGCGCTTTTGCAAACGGTGGTTACGCTGACTTAAACAAAGTCCACCAGTGGAACCTCGGCTTCGTTGCAAACAGCCCCCTCGGCGCTCGTTACGAAGACTTGGCAAATCGCATCAGTGACGCGCTACGGTTCATGGAAGCGTGTGGCGTAACACCAGAGACAGTACCAAGCCTTAGGGAAACAGAATTCTACACCTCGCATGAAGCCTTACTTCTACCATACGAAGAAGCGATGACCCGCGAAGACAGCTTAACAGGCGACTGGTACGACACATCTGCACATATGCTGTGGATTGGGGCGCGGACGCACCAAAAAGAAAATGCACAAATCGAATTCGCCCGCGGCATCAAAAACCCGTTAGGGCTTAAATGCTCCCCTGCACTTGAACCAGATGAACTTCTTCGACTGATTGATGTTCTTAATCCCGAAAACATCCCTGGTCGATTAACGCTTATTGCACGCATGGGGCATCAACAAGTTGAAGAAAAACTAACCCCGCTTGTTCGCGCCATAAAAAAAGAAGGCCGCAGCGTCGTCTGGAGCTGTGATCCAATGCACGGAAATACGCTGACATCGTCAACAGGCTATAAAACGCGCCCCTTCGATCATATCATGAAAGAAGTGCGTGATTTCTTTGCAGTACACAAAACCGAAGACACACACCCTGGCGGCGTTCACATCGAAATGACAGGTCAAGACGTCACCGAATGTGTTGGCGGCGCTGAGGAAATAGCCGATGAAGATCTATCAAGCCGTTATCACACACATTGTGATCCGCGCCTTAATGCAAACCAAGCCTTAGAGATGGCCTTCCTCATCGCAGATGAACTTCGTGACATCCGCAAAGCGCCGGAACTCGCATATGCCGCAGAATAAAACACTGCGCCTAACCTGCGCACAACTGAACGCAACAGTCGGCGACATCGATGGCAACGCAGAAAAAATGCTCGAAATTTGGCATGCAAATGATGAAACGACAGACCTTGTCTTGTTTCCCGAACTCTTCCTCTGTGGCTACCCCCCCGAAGATTTGGTTCTGAACAGCGCCTTCATTCACGCGCTCATGAAAAAAATTGAAGCCATCTGCGAAAAAACCAAGGATTATAAATCCGCGGCTCTGATCCCAACGGCGTGGCCAGAAGAAAAAAAAATCTATAACTGCGCCCTCCTTATTGAAAACGGTGAGATAAAGCACATATTCTATAAAAGAATGCTTCCAAATTACTACGTATTCGATGAACAGCGCACATTCCATGCAGGCGAGCGCCCCAAACCCTTCTTATTCCGAGGGCATAATTTGGGCATCATGATTTGTGAAGATGTCTGGCATGACGAACTACCTAAATATTTAAAAGATCACGGCGCAGAACTCCTCATCGCCGTAAACGGCAGCCCATACCACGACGACCAGGAAGAAAAACGCAAAGACGTTTGCAAAGCAGCCGTTCAAAAAGCAAATTTAAATCTCGTCTACCTCAATATGGTTGGAGGCCAAGATGAACTTGTCTTTGATGGCAACTCATTCATCATGCACCGTAACGGAGAAATCATACATAAGGCTTCCGCCTTTAAAGAAGATATTGTGAATGTTTCGATATCAAACGAAACAGACAATCCAAAATCGCAACTTTTTAACGTCACCACAGGCACAGACTACTCAAAAGAAACATTCAATTATTTAGAAAACCACAGACGAGCCATAACAACAGGCATCCGTGATTACGTGCATAAAAACAGCTTTTCCAAGGTCATTCTTGGCCTCTCTGGCGGTATAGACAGCGTGCTCACCGCCCTCCTCGCGGTCGAAGCGCTCGGCAAAGAAAACGTGCATTGTTATATGCTCCCGTCTGAATTCACATCAAAAGAAAGCCTCGAAGATGCCAAGCTATGCGTAAAAGAACTTGGCGTAAAATATGACATCATAGAAATCAAAGACGCAGTCAAAACGTTCGAAAGCATCATCCCAGATCTAAAAGGCCTCGCCCACGAAAATACACAAAGCCGTATCCGCGGCCTCATCCTGATGGCTTTATCAAACATCAGCGGCGCGCTCCTCCTCACCACAGGAAACAAATCCGAAATGGCTGTGGGCTACTGCACGCTTTATGGCGACATGAACGGCGCGTATAACCCGCTCAAAGACCTCTACAAAACCGAAGTCTACAAAATGGCAAAATATATGGAGCTAAAACCAGAGCGCATCATCACCAAGGCCCCTTCGGCAGAACTTCGCCCCGACCAAAAAGACGAAGACAGCCTCCCGCCTTACGAAACACTCGACGAAATCCTCAAGGCACTGATCGAATACGATAACCATTCAGAAATGAAGCACGATTTCAAAGAAGAAGACGTAAAGCAGGTTGCAAAGCTCCTCAGGATATCAGAGTATAAGCGCTTCCAATCGTGCCCTGGGCCAAGATTGACATCACGCGCATTTGGACGTGACCGTCGCTACCCGATGACAAATGGATTTACGAATAAGATTGAAGGTTACAAATGAGTATAAAAGTAAGATTTGCCCCATCACCAACAGGAATGCTGCATGTCGGTAATGCAAGAACTGCGCTTATAACGTGGCTCTTCACCCGCGCAAATAACGGGCATTTCCTTCTGCGCATCGACGACACAGACCAAGAACGATCAAAGGACGAATACGAACAGGCCATTGAAGACGGCTTAAAATGGATGGGCGTCGATTGGGACGAAAAAGCACGCCAGCGCGACCGCATGGACATCTACGCTGCAAAAATCGAACAACTTAAAGCAGACGGCAGGCTCTACCCCTGCTATGAAACACCAGAAGAGCTCGACCTAAAGCGCAAAGGCCAGCTCTCTCGCAAACTACCGCCAATATATGATCGTGAATCACTCAACCTGACAGACGATCAAATCGCAAAATACGAATCAGAAGGCCGTAAACCACACTGGCGTTTCAAACTCAACCATACACCCATCACATGGAATGATATCGTACGCGGGGACGTAAAGTTTGAAGGCAAAGACCTTTCCGACCCCGTCTTAATCCGCGAAGACGGCTCTCCGCTTTATCACCTATGCTCTGTCATTGACGATGTAGATTACGGCATAACACACGTCATCCGCGGCGAAGATCACGTATCCAATACCGCATGTCACGTGCAAATGTTCGAAGCCCTCGGCGCAACCCCACCAATATTTGCCCACCTGCCTTTATTATCTGACAAAGAGGGCGGAAAGCTCTCTAAACGCATCGGCTCACTCAGTCTGAAAGACCTGCAAGAAGAAGGCCTCGAAGCAATGTCCGTCGTCAGCCTTATGGCGCGCCTCGGCTCTTCAATGCCCATAGAACCCTTCTCAAAAACAGAAGATGTGATGAAAGACTTTGACCTATCAACATTCTCACGCGGCACTCCAAAATTCGACGCCGAAGAACTAAACCGCCTTAACGCAAAAATTTTGCATGACATGGATTACCAAGATGCAAAGGCAAAAACAAAAATAGAAGACCTAGACGAATCCTTCTGGCTCGCTGTACGCCCAAATCTTGAAAAACTCTCTGACATCAATGAGTGGTGGCAGGTTGCCCATGGCCCTGTAACACCAGTCATAGAAGACACTGAATATGTTACAACCGCACTCACACTTCTGCCAGAAGACACATGGAACAGTGAAACATGGAAAAATTGGACATCCGCAATAAAGGAAAAAACAGGCCGCAAAGGCAAGGATCTTTTCATGCCTCTGCGCAAAGCCCTAACAGGAATGAACCACGGCCCAGATATGAGCGAACTCCTCCTTCTCATCGGTCCCGATAAAACAAAGGAACGCTTGCAAGGCAATAAAAAGGCGGCTTAATTAACGCGATTTTTTAAAGAATAGAGAAATTTTTCTAAACGTTTAGCATCATCAGCATCTGACTGAGGCCAAAGAAGCTCAACTGTATTATAAAAAGCCTGACGCCCCTCAGTGAAAAGATGGTCACACAAAAGAACTTTACGACGAGGAGTCAGCTCAGAAAACTCCTCAATAATATCAAAGCCAGAGCCTTGGCGATCAACAACGTCACGCAAACCAGATTTCATGAGCATTAAATTTATCCCCTTTTTTCAGTACTGTTAAAGCACTTTTATTAAGTTATCACCCGCAATAGAATACCCTCATTGTACAAGAAAGTAAAGTTTCCTTGAATTAATCAAATAAAACAATAAGATAAGACAATGACAGCCTTCATACTCATAGCCCCACAAATGGGTGAAAATATCGGCGCCGCAGCTCGAGCGATTCTCAACTTTGGCATAACCGACCTTCGTCTCGTCGCCCCAAGAGACGGCTGGCCAAATGAAAAGGCGATAAAGAATGCTGCGGGCGCATTCGATAAAATTACACCTGAAATATTTCCTTCGCTTTCTATAGCTGTTGCTGATTGCCACTATGTATTCGCAACAACAGCCCGCCGCCGCGATGCAGTAAAACCAGTCTTCACGCCAGACACAGCTATAACAGAAGCGTTAACCCGCACAGATCAAAAAATAGCTTTCATCTTCGGTCCCGAGCGTACTGGTCTTGAAAATAATGATGTAACACTCTGCCAAGCCATCATAAACATTCCTACAAACCCTGATTTCTCATCCCTCAACCTATCACAAAGCGTACTTCTCATGGCCTATGAGTGGCATAAGCAAAGCATAAAATGCGGCGCTTTTAAAACAAGCCCCCCAGATGAAACACCAGTTAAACAGGAAGAATTACACATATTTCTTGAACGCTTGGAAACTGACCTTGAAGATAAAAATTATTTCCGCTCCGAAAACCTTAAAGAAACAATGCAACGTAATATCAAAAATATTTTCACCCGATCCAATATCACAGACCAGGAACTAAGAACGATGCACGGCATACTCTCAGCACTCCGAGGTAACAAAAAACCGCCCTAAATAAAGCGGTTTTTTTAATTCTGAAAATGAACGTCTATTAGCGAGAATAGAATTCAACAACAAGATTTGGCTCCATCTGAACCGCATAAGGCACATCTTCAAGTGTAGGAATACGAAGAAATGTAGCTTTCATCGCTTTATGATCTGCTTCAACATAATCAGGCACGTCACGCTCACCAGAAGCAACAGCATCAATAACCATAGGAATCTGACGGGACGCTTCACGCACTTCAATCACATCGCCTTCTTGAACTTGATATGACGGAATATTAACAATCTTGCCATTCACAAGAATATGCTTGTGGTTCACAAACTGACGCGCCGCAAATACTGTGGGCACGAAACATGCACGATAAATAACAGCATCCAGACGACGCTCAAGCAACCCAATAAGATTCTGTCCAGTATCACCCTTTAAACGATTTGCTTCCTTAAAATAACTCCGGAACTGCTTTTCACCAATCGATCCGTAATACCCCTTAAGTTTCTGCTTCGCAAAAAGCTGCAAACCATAATCAGTTGGCTTACCACGGCGAGCACCATGCATACCAGGACCAGTCTGCCGTTTATTGTAAGGTGACTTGGGACGCCCCCAGATATTAGCACCCATACGGCGATCAAGTTTATGTTTCGATTGGACTCTTTTTCCACTCATAATTTTTTCCTTTTTAAAAATTGTCCCGATAGACCACAATAGGTTTGAATAAAAATCCAACGGAGAGCAAAACTCTCTCTTTCTCAGGAATACGAGGATTTATAGCGATTTGACCAAAAAAGTCAATTTTTTTTATTACAGATCCATATCAACATGATCAACGGACAAGCGACCTAAAAATAATTTGGCATAATCTTTCGTCTGATAAGCAACTTTTCGCCAATCATTTTCAATCAGTATATCAT
>CAYGSA010000051.1:2113-12253 GCA_964352375.1 uncultured Micavibrio sp. | reverse complement strand
CGCCACAGACCATCATCACCAGAATGAACCTTCGCCCCCCTCGCCTTCATCGCGGCAGCCGTCGCAAGCCCATCGTCCCCCTCCAGCAAACCACTAATAATCGTCTCCCCAATCGCGAGCGCCCCAAACATAATGGAACGATGCGAAATCGACTTATCACCAGGGATGCGTGCATGCCCGTTTAAAGATGTAATTTTTTGAGATTTAAGTGGACCAGAATAAGATTTATTGTTCATCTATTTTGAGTACACCCAAAACGCACCAAAAACAAGGCACTAGTCACCAAAACCAGAGAGATCACCATTATACGATTTCACAAACTCAACAAAATCATCAACGGGTACAGGCCGAGAATAGCGATAGCCCTGCACTTCATCACAACCTTCTTTCACGAGGAACTCTTCATGTTGTTTAGTTTCAACACCTTCCGCAATCACCTTCAAATCAAGCGAGTGCCCAAGATTAATAATCGTCCGCGCGATCGAGGCATTATCTTTGTCATTCAGGGCATTACGAATAAAAGACTGGTCAATTTTCAAACGATCAATCGGGAACTGCGAAAGATAAGACAGCGAAGAATACCCCGTCCCAAAATCATCAATCGCAAGCTCCACACCCAAACGGTGCAAGGAGTCAAGAATACCAATCGTATGATTAATATCATCCATAAACACACTCTCGGTCACTTCAAGTTCAATCATATGCGGATCAAGCCCAGTTTCTTGCAAAATATTAGAAACATCGGCGCAAATATCACCATGCACAAATTGATTGCCAGACACATTAATCGCAAACCGAATATCAAACCCGTGCTGTTCTTTACATTGCTGCGCAACCCGGCACGCCTTATTCAAAACCCACCGACCAATCGGCACAATCAAACCAGACTGCTCGGCCACAGGAATAAAAACAGCAGGCGAAATAAACTGCCCACCCTGTTTACCATCATCTGGTTTCCACCAACGAAGCAGCGCCTCTGCGCCAATAACCTTGCCAGTTTTCAAACAAAGCTGCGGCTGGAAATGAAGATCAAGCTGATCATGCTCCAGCGCATCACGCAAATCACGAAGGATTTGAAAGCGCTCTTGCACGGCACGATCAAAATCTTCCGAATATTCTTTAATCGTATCGCGCCCCTCCTCCTTCGCACGATTAAGCGCAATATCGGCATTCTTAAGCACAACATCAGGCTCCGCACCATCATCAGGAAAAACAGAAACGCCAACAGACGCACGAATTTGAAACTCTTCATTAAACACTCTAAATGGCTCAGCGCGAATAACACCAACAACGCGCTCCGCAACATCCCGAGCCCCCAAATTATTACCCGAAAGGGACATCATAATCGCAAATTCATCCTCCCCCGTACGCGAAACCATGGCGGATTCAGGCAAAGAAGCACGAAGCTTCTTCCCAACTGACCGCAAAATCGCATCACCAACATTATGCCCCATAGAATCATTCACATCTTTGAAATGATCCAAGTCCAGTGTAATGACCGCAAAGCGCTCAACCGCCTCGTCTTTGTTAGGACGAGAACGCTCATCCAACGTTTGCACAAACAAAGCGCGATTAGGAAGACCAGTCAAAGTATCATAATATGCTAGCTTGTGAATCTTATCTTCAGCCGTACTTTTAAGGTTACGCAAATTCTGCGCATTTTGTTTGATCAGACGCTGCCCTAAATCAATCGCCGCACCGATCTCATCCGAAGCATTATAGGGAGAATCTTGAATATCAGGATTTTCTGGATTTTTAAAAGCAGCAACCAAATTAGACCGCATAAACAAAATCGGCTCCAGCAACCACTTACCAAGCGCAATCATCAAAACAGTCGTCACCAACAATGACAAAATAAACATAATAAGAATATTCTCAAGAACATACGCATGAGCCAACTTAGGGACTTCACTGGCATCTATTTGAACAATCACATTAAACACACTCTGCAAATCAGAATTCTTAAAAATCACCTCATAAACCGAACCATCTTCATTAATAAACGTTTTATCCAACTCACCATTTCTGGGAATAATATGGACGGGATTACCATAGCTTTGAATGTAATCAAATTTATAAGAATAAACCGTAAGTCCCCGCACCTTCGTCGTCGCCAACAAACGATCAACATGCTTTTGTTCGAAGGGGCTGGAACGCGATCCACGTTTCTCAGAATCAATAATCGAAGCAATAGCACCACGCGCCTTTTCCTTCATCAAATCGAAGCGTTCCTGACGATAACGCTCTATTCCACCCAAATTCAAAACAAGGGTTTGAACAAGCAGAATCGTCATAAACGCAGCCAACGCAATGCGCCAGCTAATTTTACTGCGCCAAATCTGCGTGGAAGATGAGAAAAACATACGCTTAAATCGCGAATATTTATCACGAGGAACAATATCCTCACGAGCCATAAGCCCTTCCGATGAAATAATTTTATTCGCGCTCACGCCAATATTGTCCTAGATTAAAGTCCCTACTACCTTAATATTATATAGCTCTAATCCTTAAGAAGGTCTTTACAAGAATGGCGAAAAACCTTACTTATCCAGAGCTTAGAACAGATCATTTCTGGCATAAAATAAGGCATTTATATCCATCAGACAAAGTCGTAGCGTAAACGCGATGCTCCCCCCCATCTGAAAGTTTCAGTTTTTTACGCAAGGTTTTTACATCTGCAGGAAAATTACGCACCGACAAATCGGCAGATGAAACAGGCAAAACCCCTGATTTAACTGGAAAAATTCCTAGAACTTTATAAGTCCGCCCAGGAAAATTTGGAATAATTTCATCAGACGAGTAAAGCTGCGTATGAGGGTGAAGCTTAGAAACACCATAACGCAAAGCCATCATCTTAAAGCCACCCGCCTTCTGAAAAGCCGCACTTGGCTCATAGATATAAGCTTGAGGCATCATATAAGAAATAGCCGCAGCCTTCTCCTGCCCAAAAGTAAAAGAAAAATCTCTATCAACGCACCCCATATCATCCAAAGACACGGCCCGAATAACAACATCATCCCGATCAGTCTCACGCGCAAAGTTGAGGAGATACAAAACCTCCTTACATTGCCCCTGCCATTCAACGACATGCACCTCATGCACTGGGCTAAGATCATCAATACCCTTTTCAATATCAAGAAACGGAGAAGCCTTAATCATCACACGATGCGCCTTGGCTTTCAACTTCGGAAGCAAAGAAATAAGATCCGGTGAACACGCAGAAAAATCATAGAAACCACGCCGCCCATTTTCGCGCCTTTGAGGATCGATATATATTAAATCCACAGGATAGATTTGATCTATAAAATCTTCACAAGGCAACTGTTTTACGTCAATATTTTCAAGATTAAGCGCATGTATATTATGCGCCAACAAAGACGCACATCGCTCATCTCGTTCCACAAAAACAGAGTGATCGAACCGTTTCGAAAATGCAAAAGCATCTGCCCCACTTCCTGCTGTCAAGTCAACAAAACGCTCGCCTGATACGAGTGAAGCTTTATAGACTGCGCACGCCCGCGAAGAAGCTTGCTCGTATGTCTCATTGAGCGGAAATATAAAACCCTCAGTATCATATAAATCTGGGGATTTAATGCGCGCCTTTTGACGAACTTTAATCTGATCAAGAACAATTGGATCAACCTTGAACTTCAAAGCCAGCGCCGCGACATCCGCATCTTCATGCTCTTTGATAAAGTTCTGAATGTCAGGCTCCAGTAAAACCTGCCAAGACGAGGACATAGTTATTGTATCAACCAAGGTAACGTTTTCTGACCCAAACCCATCGGCAAAGGCACAGCCTCACATGTCTGAACCACGCAAGCCTCTTGCTTAACAAGCGTAAACGTCTCATCTGAAATATTTAAACCATAGAAATGTGGCCCATTTTCACACAAAAAAGCACGAAATGCGTCCCCACTCACATCTCCTCCGGCTTCTTCAAAAGCCTGCGCATAAAGCTGCGGCGCAATGCCGCCTGTGTAACACCCGGCCGCACACCCGCAATCTGTCACTTTCTCTGCATGCGGCGCGCTATCCGTTCCGGCAAAAAACTGCGTATTCCCATCGTCCAAAACCGCAGCCCTAAGAGCCTCTCGGTCCTGTACGTGTTTTAAAACAGGCAAACAGAACAAATGATATTTAAGCCCCTGAATCAAATCCCCAATCGTATACAGCAAATGTTGCGGCGTAATCGTCGCCCCCGTATTTGCTCCCGCATCACGAACAAAATCAACCGCCACCTTCGTCGTGACATGCTCACACACAATTTTCAAATTCGGAAACGCCTCACGCACGCGCGGCATGCGCTCGCTGTAAAATATCTCCTCCGCATTGCCTGACGCGTCAAAATAACGAGCAGGCGCTAATCCATGTTCCTCACCATGAACGCACAAAACGACGCCTGCGCGCTCCATCGCGGCAAACACACCATTCTGGGTAAAATCAGAAATCGGAATTCCAAACTCCGCCCCCGTCGTCCCATGCGGCGGATAAGCCTTACACGCCTGAAGCAACCCTGCCGCCGCGCCCTGCTCAATCATCGCGGGCGTCGTATCCTTTGTCAAATATAACGGCGTAATCAGCGCATCAAAAGAATCCGCCCCCGCCGACATCAAATCGCGGGCATAACGCTCAATACTCCAATACACACCTTCGTCTTTTTCAAAAACAACCGCCACAGGGGGCTTTGTGTTCGGCATAGCAAGAGCGCCAACACACCCCATCGCTAAATGATCTTGAATGTAATCGTGAACGGCATCACCTTGCCGAAAGTGCGTATGCAAATCATACCATTTCGGCAACGTCACCTGTATCATGGGATTAATCCTTTATCATATCAAGAAAACGACGCTGTACATGCACATCGTCTTTAAAAATACCACTAAACATAGACGTCACTGTCGAAGAATGCGCCTTATGCACGCCGCGCGTCGACATGCATTGATGGTTCGCATCAATATAAACAGCAACACCTTTGGGCTTGAGCACCTTATCAATACACTGAACAATATTGCGCGTCATATTTTCCTGAGACACCAAACGACGTCCAAAAATATCAACAATGCGCGCCAACTTTGATATGCCGACTACCCTTTCATCAGGCCAATATGCAACGTGAGCCACGCCCAAGATCGGTACAAGGTGATGCTCACAATGCGATACAAAATCAATGCCGCGCACAATCACCATATCATCAAAGCCCTCAATATCCTCAAAGGTCTTGGAAAGATCAGCAGCAGGATCTTTAGTATAACCGGAGAAAAACTCCTCATAGGCCTTCACAACACGTTTGGGAGTCTCTAACAACCCCTCCCGAGTCGGATCTTCTCCAGCCCAACGCAGCAAGACTTCCACTGCTTTCATCGCTTCTTCACGAGTCGGACGATTATTTTGATAATCAGTATTGTCAGTTTTTACTACATGCGCCATGATTAAAATCCTTAAATTAACGCTTGGTCTTAGCGCGTCTTTGCCCTATTTTCCAGTAAAAAATTGAATGTAAAGACAATGGCTAATTTTAAACTACATAATTCTCTGACACGCACGAAGGAAACTTTCGTGCCCATAGACCCATATAATGTCCGCATTTATGCTTGCGGCCCAACAGTTTACAACTACGCCCACATTGGAAATGCGCGCATGGCAGTTACATTCGACGTACTCGCCCGTATCCTGCGTGCAACCTACCCAAAAGTCACTTATGTTTCAAACATTACAGATGTTGACGATAAAATCATCAAGGCCGCAGCAGACACAGGGGAACAAATAAACGTAATCACAGAAAAATACACAGACATCTATAACGCAGACATGGCAACTCTCGGCGTTCAAATGCCAGACATACAGCCCCGCGCCACCCGTCATATTGGTGAGATGATCCAAATCATAGAAACCTTAATTGAAAAAAACCATGCCTACGCATCCGAAGGCCACGTCCTGTTCCACGTCCCATCCTTCGAAAAATACGGCAGGCTTTCAGGCCGCAACCGCGATGAACAAATCGCAGGCGCGCGCGTCGAAATCGCCAGCTACAAAAAAGATCCCGCAGATTTCGTCCTCTGGAAACCCTCCTCTAGCGACGAACCCGGCTGGGACAGCCCATGGGGCTTTGGCCGCCCCGGTTGGCACATTGAATGCTCTGCCATGGCCGCAGCGCATCTTGGCCTGCCCTTTGACATTCACGGCGGCGGCGCAGATCTAAAGTTCCCTCACCACGAAAACGAAATCGCCCAAAGCTGCTGCGCACATGGCAATCCTGATGATCTGGCATCATTCTCCAAATATTGGGTCCATAACGGATTTGTCACCGTCAACGGCGAAAAAATGTCCAAATCGATTGGAAACGTTACCCTCGCACATGACCTTCTCGACACGTACAAAGGGGAAACGCTACGTCTCACCCTGTTATCCGCCCATTACAGACAACCCCTAGATTGGAGCGAAAAATCAATTCTGCAATCTAAAAAGACGCTCGACCGCATATATCAGGCCTTGCGTGAATTCGAAGGCGTCAAACCCCTCAGCACTCCGCCGCCACAAAATTTCATGGATGCACTGCATGATGATCTCAACACACCCAAAGCCATTTCAATAATTTACGAGCTTTCCCGCAATCTAAATCAAGACAATCTCGGCGCTTTTAACGCGGCCGCCAAACTTCTCGGCATTGCACAAGAAAACCCCAGCGACTGGCTCGGCTACGGCGCGGCGTCCGATGCAGACTCGGACAAAATCGAAACTCTCATCCAAGAGCGCAAAGACGCAAAGGCAAGTAAAGATTTCACACGATCCGACGAAATTCGCGACCAACTCACCGCAATGGGCATCACCATCGAAGACACCCCAAATGGAACGATTTGGAAAAAAATATAAGCGCTTTAAGTAACTGTTTTACAATAAAATTTACAACATCCTTCAATCTGTTTTTCAGTTTGGAGGGGGTGGGGGATATCTTTTTTTTGAACAAAGGCATACCAAATAAATAGAACAAAAAAAGAACACTGTCAAGCGCTAACAAAATTGACAAGTTTACGTATTCTAATTATGGTGCTGTCATGACTTGGAACACAAGAAGGCAAAGATTACAGCAACTAAGCACAAAAAATCCTATTTGCTTTCAGTTATACGTAGGTGTAATAAAAGAAATCACTTCAGAAGACGAATTTGATGAAATTGCCAAGCAGCGTGGCGTTGATATGGAACTTAAAGAGTTTGCAGAACTTTCAGCCCGCTCAGTCATAGAAGAAGCTTTTCCTCTTGACTGGCTGCAAAACGCAGAAGGTATAAAAGAAGGTTGTTTTATAGAAACAGAAGCATTACTGACAATTTCACCATATCCTAATAAAAATATAAACTGGCGTGCAAGCAACCCTATCGCATCAGCAGCAGAAAATGATTTAAAAAAAATTTCAACATCATATCACCCAGATATTGAAAGAACTTTACCTGAACTGCATTTCAACAGAGGATACTGGGCAGGTAATGAACAATTAGATATAAGCTTCAGATACCTGATCCAACCCTACACCCCGGAAATATGCCCTCCGGATGAACTCGGCATCCTAAAACCAATCACACTCATCGAAGGGCATGTCATTCACCCTTTAGTCTCACACATTGATGACCTCGAAAACGATCTTAGCACGCCTGCCGCACCCTGAATTATAGAGCAAAGAGTATTTTATCGTGGCTAGGCAAATAAAACGAAGCGTATAAGCATACATAAGGCAAAATTTGACAACGCCACGGTGAAATAATCGAAGCTCTAACGCGCCATCAAAACTTTATAATACTTAAACACTGCCGAGCTCCCCGAACCCGAATCATGACGACACGCGGCACGCTTGCCCACAAATTGCGCATCATCAACCTGCCCATTCGCACCACCACCAATAGCCGCATAAGACCCATCAAACGCAAACGCGCCGATCATTGCATCACTCGGCGGCCCCTCAGTGCCACTATTATCAAGATCAAGCGAATCATTCAACGTCTCACACACAGATTTAGAAACTGTCACATCCACAATCAAATCAGGCGCGGACGTCCCCACATCCGTAATCACATATCCCGACGTGATCAAATACGAGAGGTTCTGATTATACCCAAGCCCACCACCGCTCACCCCAAAAACATCGCAGCTCTCATCCGCAGGCGCAAATGCATTATCATAGGTGCCCGCATCAACCACATTATCAAAGCTAATTTCCGCCTCAGTGCACCCACGAAGCCGCAGCTGCGTCACTGCATTACTAAGACTATTAGTAAACTGCACAACTTCCGACGCCGACAAGCTCATCTGCTCCGCCGAAACATTGGCTGTCCCCCGGCTACTGCGCGCAACCGTATAGGACAAAGCCGCAAGCAATCCCACGGCAATTAAAATATAGAAAATAACATTACCATTTTCATTTTTCATACACACCAGCCTACAGGATTTTTTGCACCTTGAACAACGAACCCTCTTGCCTTTACACAATATTTTGACTTTAATCATAAACATGAAGCCAAACTATAATCAGCCAGAAATAATTTCAGTCCCCGCCGATACAGATGGTGTATCATGCGATGGTGGTGGCGGTGCGCTCGGTCATCCAAAAGTTTGGTATGCTTTCGAAGACCAAAAAACGGTCGAATGCGGCTATTGCGACCGCCTTTTCGTAAAAGAAACTTGAAATTTCCATTAAAAATAGTGTAAATTATAATCACTGGTGCTGCAAAGCAGGCCAAAAAATAAATCTCGCTCATGATCTAAAGAGGAGTTAAAACATGACCACACGTCTATCACTGTTCGACAGCCCGCTTTTTCTGGGTTTTGATGATTTCGAAAAAACAATCGACCGCCTGCGCAAAAACGGCGGAGACACTTACCCCCCATATAATATTGAACAAACTGGCGAATATGGCCTGCGCATCACTTTGGCTGTTGCGGGATTTTCCATGAACGACCTAGATGTAGAGATCGATAAAAACCAACTCACCATCCGCGGCAAACGTAAAGCCGACAAGGAAGATCGCATCTACATACACCGCGGCATCGCAACACGACAATTCGTGCGGAGCTTCGTTCTTGCAGACGGCATAGAAGTTACAGGAGCAGATATAGATAACGGTCTGCTTCATATAAATCTTGAACGTATAATCCCCGAGTCAAACGCCGTTAAAATTAAAATAAACCAGCAAAAACCTCAAAAGAAAGAGCTAAAAGCAATTGATGTGGATAGCTCGCAGACTGAAGAGTAAATGAATTTTGACAAAAGCACCCATTTTAGTGTCTTATAGTAACTGTAATAATAAAAAAGAAGGCCAATACACATGACCGAAAAAAATACTGAAATTCTCGACTCACACTTAAAAGTTAAAAAGATTTTGAAAGATCTTTCTATTCAGGACTTCAAGAATTTCGGCCTTCATCAAATCGTTTACATCAGACACCTTGAAAATAAAGGGCATATTATTTTCGCGGCAGACGGTCAGGAACTCTATAAAGCTGATACAATTGAAAACGCGCTCATCAAGGCAAAACAGGAACATCTAGAACCTGTCATCGTCCATTAAACCTATGCCACCTTCACAAGTTTGTGAGCAGGCATAAATAAAATCTCCATAGACTCCTCGCTGCTACAAGAGCGAACCTTAGCGCAGAACTCTTCGGCACGCAAAAGACGAGAAACCTTGGAAAGTTTTTGCAGATGCGTTGAACCACACTCAGGCGTAGAAAGCACAACAGAAACCACATCAAACGGTGTATTCCCCGCAAACGGCAAACTCAAAGGCTTCTGTAACGTTCCAAGAACCATGGCAGGCTCGGAAATAAGCTCAGACTGAACATCAATCACAGTTGCACCCTCAATAAAAACACGCTCAGATTGATCAAGCTTGTCATTGAGCAACTCTGAAATTTGATCTCTATCCGCATGACAAACGCTCGTCATCTGACGCGCAATAACATCCGTAAACTGCTTTTGATTTTGTGCTTTAAATCGATTGAGATAACAATCAAAACGAAGATTTTTTATCGGTACCATTTTGTTCCATGGCCTCCTAAAGTAATGTAGACATTGTGTAACATACTTTAAAAACAGAACACCAGATAAAAATACAAGAATAAAGAACACCACACAAATAATTGATTTTAGT
>CAYGSA010000051.1:0-2013 GCA_964352375.1 uncultured Micavibrio sp. | reverse complement strand
GCATCGTCCGGCTCAATCCAGCCAACATTTCCATCTTTGCGCATATAAACCATATTGATCTTGTCATTCCCCGCATTACGGAACATCAATGCATTCAAATCCGCAAGTTCCATCCGCATCACAGCCTCAGAAACGCTCATCTTTTCAATATGCGTCTGAATCTCTGCAATAATTGCAGGGTCTTTATGGTCATCATTGTCCTGCTCAGGAGCCTCCTGTGCCTCTTGCGCCAAAGTGTAAGCACGTGCCTTCTCCAATTCCGCCTCAGGAGTTTTCTCACTGCGATTATGATGATCTCTCAAACGCCTCTTATACCGACGCAAACGCTTTGCCGCTTTCTCTGACGCAACATCAAACGCCGCATAAGGGTCTGGCTCCATCGCCTCAGTCACAACTTGAATATTCTTGCCAACATGAAAAGAGATATGCACTTTGAACATCCCCTTACCGTGCCCCTCTTTGGTAAATGTCACTGTCGCATCTGTAGTATGTTGAAAATATTTCTGATCAAGATCAGAAATTTTCCCTTCAACATGCTCCTTCAACGCATCACCAACATCCATTTGTTTTCCTTGAACCGTCATTTCCATGGGCTTCATCCTTTTTTGTTAAGTGTAAATTATAAACTTATTTTTATCCGCGCGCCATATTCTTCTTTTGCTTGCGCCGCTGAACAGAAGAGCCAATATGCATGGCCTCACGATATTTCGCAACTGTTCTTCTGGCCAGATCAATGCCCTCTGCTTTCAGTATATCCACTATTTTATCATCTGACAAAACCTTGGTCACCTCTTCCGCGTCAATCAAACTTTTTATCCGTGCCTTGATCGCCTCTGCCGAATGCGACGCCCCCGTCGAAGACACAAGCGCCGTCGAGAAAAAGAACTTAAGCTCAAACAAACCACGCGGCGTACCTATATATTTATTCGTCGTCACGCGACTAACTGTGCTTTCATGCATGCCAATCTCTTCCGCAATATCCTTAAGCGTAAGGGGCTGCAAAAACTCAATCCCATAATTAAAAAACGCATCCTGCTTCTCGATAATCTCCGCCGAGACTTTCAAAATCGTCTGCGCCCGCTGATCCAGCGCTTTCACCAGCCAATTCGCAGAATGCATCCGCCCTGTCACATAGTCGCGATCTTCCTTCTTAGACGTCTTCGAAACCTGCGTATAATAGTCCTGATTCACCAACACACGCGGCAAAGTTTCGGAATTCAGCTCCACGCGCCACCCACCACCTAAATTCGTGGGCAATTTACGCATCAACACATCAGGCACAGCGGTCTGCACAACGAAATGATCAAACTCCCCGGCTGGTTTAGGATTAAGGCCTTTAATATCCGCGATCATATCCAGCAAATATGTCTCATTCACATCACAAAGCTGCGCCAGTTTTTTAAAATCATGCTCCGCCAGCAAATGAAGATTCTCAAGCATATGCCGCATAGGTTGATCGAGCAAACCGCGTTCCTCCAACTGCAAAGCCAAACATTCGGTTAAATCAGCCGCAAAAACCCCCGTCGGGTCAAACTGCTTAAGACGCCCGATAATACGCTCCGCACGCTCCTCGGAACAACCAAGCCGCTCCGCAATCACATCCGCACCATCGCGCAAATATCCACTTTCATCAAGACGATCAACTAAAAACGCGCCAATCATACGATCGCGTTCATCCGCAAACGCCATATTCAATTGCTCACCAAGATGCTCGCGCAAAGTTTTCTCCGCGCTCATCCGATTTTCAAAAGAATCCTCAGCTGTTTCAAACTTGGAATTCCCGCCAGAGCCAATATCCGCCGCAGATGACCCCGCATCAAACCCGCTTTCATCAAACGCCGTATCAACATCATCCTTCGCCTCCACCTGCTCAGCCTGCGAGGGTTCATCAACCTTCTCGACCTTCTCCAGCAAAGGATTCTTCTCCAGCTCCTCCTCCACAAACTCCGAAAGCTCAATATTATTCATCTGCAACAAACTAATCGCCTGCTGCAATTGCGGCGTCATCACAAG
>CAYGSA010000050.1:0-12764 GCA_964352375.1 uncultured Micavibrio sp. | reverse complement strand
AAAGCATCGCTTTGTTCGACCTTTTAAAAATCCTGTAACAAACCGCAACAATCTGTTATTTGATGCAGTGCAGGATGACCCGTATGATGCGATGAATAAAAAGTCTACGCATCAGGCTTTTTAAGGAAAAAAAGTAATAGACAAAAATAAAAACCACGAACGAACTAGACAAAAATGAACACAGCGCAGCAAACTTTAAAAAACACAATCACACTCCAGGATGTCGGTCTGCATTCTGGGCGCCAAATTACAATGCATCTTGTTCCCGCGCCTGTTGACCATGGCATTGTGTTCGTGAGAACCGACCTTAAGAACACAGAGAACGTCATTCCCGCCTTATGGGATCGCGTAGCAGACACGAAACTATGTACAGTCATCGCAAATGCATACGGCGCAAGCGTCGGAACAGTGGAGCACCTCATGTCTGCCCTTCGTGGCTGTAACATTGACAACCTGCGCGTTGAAATTGATGGCGCAGAAGTCCCCGCCGTAGACGGCAGCGCTATGCCCTTCGTAAACGCAATCGAAAAGGCAGGTGTAAAAACCCAAGACGCACCAAAACGCTACATCCGCGTTCTCAAAGAAGTCTCGGTTGATCAAGACGGTAAACGCGTCACACTCTCCCCCGACGAGGCATGCGTTTTCGCAGGGGAAATTCAGTTTGACCACGATAAAATTGGCTACCAAAGATTCGAAACACAGCTGGTCAACGGCAACTTCAAACATGACATTGCGCAGGCGCGCACATTTGGCTTCCTCCATGAGGCAGAATATCTCCGCTCAATTGGCCTCGGCCTCGGTGGTTCGCTCGATAACGCAATTATCTTGGACACCGAAAAAGTCATGAACTCAGGCGGCCTTCGTTTCCAGAACGAATTCATCCGCCACAAATTGCTTGATGCCATCGGTGACCTCTACCTTGCTGGTGCGCCTATACTGGGTCTATATGACTCAACAAAGGCAGGGCACGAGATGAACAACAAAATTTTGCATGAACTATTCTCTGATGACGCAAATTGGGAATACGTACAGCTCGGCACATACGTGCCGCAAACACTGCAAGAACAAGCCGCTGCATACGCCTAGAATTTTCCCCTGCGGCTTTCACGGTTTTCATCTAAATCACTTCACTTTATGGTGACCACGGTCTATGAATAAAGGATGAAAAAATTACGATATCTCCTGATTCTTGTCTTTTTGCCCCTCATCATAACGGGCTGCTCTGGTTCATCTAAAAAGCAGGAACCTGCCGTTGAAGCAGCAAGCGTTGAGACGCTCTACAACCGCGCCAACAAGGCCCTGGAAGATGGGCGTTACAAAGAGGCCACCAAATTCTTCGAAGAAGTCGAGCGCCAACACCCATACTCAAAGTTCGCCCGTCGATCCCAACTGATGAGCGCCTACGCTTCATACCTTGATCAACGCTACGACGAAGCCGTTCTCGGCCTTGATCGCTACATCCAACTCCACCCTGGCGCTGATGATGTCGACTATGCCTATTACCTCAAAGCCTTATGCTTTTACGAGCAAATCTCCGATGTGCGCCGTGATCAGGACATGACCATTCAGGCCGTCAAGGCCCTGAATACCCTCATCGGTCGCTTCCCAAACAGCGACTACGCTCGTGACGGATCACTGAAACGTGATCTAACGCTTGATCATTTGGCAGGCAAGGAAATGGAAATCGGACGCTACTATCTTGAAAAAGGGCACGTCAATGCGTCAATCAACCGCTTCCGCAGTGTCGTTGTGAATTTCGACACAACCAGCCACGTCGCCGAAGCCCTCCATCGCCTCGTCGAAGCCTACATGACACTCGGGCTGAAAAGCGAAGCGTATCAAGTCGCAGCCGTTCTTGGTCATAATTACCCCGGCAGTAAATGGTACGAACGCTCTTACGCTCTTCTTGATGACAAACAACGCAAGAAAATCGAAGATGAACGCGGTATCGTAGAGCGCACACTGGATACGCTTCTAAGATAAGCGAAATTTCTAAGGACTGTGTAAATGTTAACTCGGCTCAATATAAACAACGTCGTTCTTATCGACCAACTCACAATCGACTTCAAACATGGGCTGTGTGTCCTCACGGGTGAAACAGGGGCAGGGAAGTCGGTGTTGCTCGACTCCCTTGGCTTGGCCTTGGGCGTGCGCGCCGAAAGTGGCCTTGTACGCAAGGGCGCAGACTCCGCGCGCGTAACCGCCAGCTTCCAACTCACCGAAAACCATGACGCGCACAAAGTCCTGCAAGAGGCCGATCTTCTAATAGAAGATGATCTTCTGCTCCTGCGCCGCGTGGTGTATACATCGGGCAAAAGCCGCGCCTTTATCAACGATCAACCCGTCAGCATCGGCCTGCTCAAACAAATCGGCGACACGCTGGTTGAAATCCACGGACAATTCGAAACCCAAGGGCTGCTAAACCCTGCAACCCATCGCTCCATGCTGGATGAATATGCGGGCATCACAAACAAGCCCCTAAGCGCGCAATGGGAACACTGGCAAGACGCAAAAAGTAAGCTCTACGAACTCCAAAACCTCTCCAGCCGCGCCCGTGAGGAGGAGGAATACCTAAGGCTCTCCGTCGAAGACCTTGTAAACCTGAGCTCGCAAAAAGGCGAAGAGCAAAGCCTCGCATCCATGCGTGAACGCCTAAAAAACCGCGAAGCAACCTTAGAGGCCCTTAATCTCGCGAGTATGCACTTAAACGCCGAAGACGACCCCGTGCAAAAGGCAATCGCCGGGCTGTCACGTCTACAGGATGATAAAATCGACCAAATTATCGCGACCCTTGAAAATGCCGCAAACGAAATTTCCGAGGCCGCCGCGCTCGTGCAAACGCTATACACTGACCTTCAAGATGAAGCCTATAACTTAGAGGAAATAGACGATCGTCTGCATGCCCTCAGAATGCAGGCTCGAAAACATCATTGCACCGTTGACGATCTTCCCGAAATGCTGGACAGCCTTGCCGCGCAACTCGATATGATCGAACGCAGCGACGAAACCCTTAAAGACGCTCAAGCGAAATGCGTAGACGCAAAACAAAAATACATCAGCGCCGCAAAAAAAATCACAAGTCAGCGCCAAAAAATAGCAACTAAACTCAACACCCTCGTACAAACAGAACTGGCGCCGCTCAAACTGGAAAAGGCGCGGTTCGTTACAGACATCACGGAAAAAGACGAAATCGATTGGAGCGCCAACGGAACAGACCAAGTGCGTTTTCTGGTCGCAACAAATCCCGGTGCAGACCCTGGCCCAATCCATAAAATCGCCTCAGGCGGTGAAATGTCGCGCTTTATGCTCGCCCTCAAGGTCATCATCGCCCAAGAAGGCAGCACCCACAGCTTCATCTTCGACGAAGTCGACGCAGGAATCGGTGGCGCAACGGCAGACGCAGTGGGTGAACGCCTCGCGCGCCTCGCACACTCAAAACAGGTTCTGGTCGTCACCCACGCCCCCCAAGTCGCCGCCCGCGCAAATCATCACATGATCGTCCAAAAAAGCGGCAAAGACGTGGTGACAACCACGATCACCCCCCTCGAAACGCGCGCGGCCCGATGCGAAGAAATCGCCCGCATGCTGGCAGGGGCAGACATAACCCCCGAAGCCCGCGCCGCCGCTGATAAACTCATGGCAGGCGCAGCATGAATACCTTGTTTGATACGGATTTCGAAGACGCCAAAGCACAACATAAAAAGCTGTCCGCACAAATCATCGTGGCAGACAAAGCCTATTACCAAAACGACAAACCCGAAATCTCAGACGCCGATTACGATAAGTTGCGCCAAGAATTACTACGCCTCGAAGCCGACCACCCTCAGCTGACCTGTAAAGACAGCCCTACACAGAAAGTTGGCGCTGCCCCTGCAAAGGGCTTCAAAAAAGTGCAGCACGCCATGCCGATGCTCTCACTCTCGAACGTGTTCAGCGAAGAAGACGCGGCAGAATTCATCGCAAAAATCCGCCGCTTTTTAGGCCTAAGCGAAGATAAGGCAATCGAACTGGTCGCCGAACCAAAAATCGACGGCCTGTCATGCTCCCTCAGATACGAAAACCGCCAGCTTGTTCAGGCTGCCACCCGTGGCGATGGAGCGGAGGGGGAAGACATCACTGAAAACATCAAGACCATTAGTTGCATCCCACAAACATTGCCAAGCGATGCACCAGACATCATAGAAATTCGCGGCGAAATCTATATGAGCCGTAGCGCGTTTGAAAAACTTAACAAGGCGCAGGCCGACGCAGGAAAAGACCCCTTCGCAAACCCCCGCAACGCCGCAGCAGGATCAGTCCGCCAGCTCGATGCCAACGTCACCGCCGGCCGTGAGTTAGGGTTTTTGGGTTACGCTTTAGGCGAAGTATCGGTGTCTATAGCCGACACGCAAGAAGGCATTCGAGAAAAGCTTGCCGCGTGGGGTATTCCTGAAACATCACACACATTGTGCAAATCCATCACACAAATTATGGATAACTATGAAACAGTTCTAGGAGCGCGCCCCGATTTAGAATACGAAATTGACGGCATCGTCTATAAGGTCAACCGCCTTGATTACCAAGAGCGCCTCGGCTTTATCTCCCGTAGCCCGCGTTGGGCGACGGCGCATAAATTCCCTGCCGAACAGGCCATCACTCGTATCAAAGCCATAAACATTCAGGTCGGCAGAACAGGCGCGCTCACGCCCGTTGCCCGCCTTGAGCCCATCACCGTAGGCGGTGTGGTTGTATCCAACGCAACATTGCACAACGAGGACGAAATCACGCGCAAAGATATTCGAATTGGTGATACTGTCTATGTCCAAAGGGCAGGGGACGTCATTCCTCAAGTTGTCAGTGTTTTAAAAGATGAGAGAAGAGGCACCGAAAAAAAATTCGAACCGCTCACCCATTGTCCCGAATGCGGAGCCGAAGCCATCCGCCCCGAAGGGGATGCTGTGCGCCGCTGCACGGGTGGCCTGACCTGTCCGAAACAGTCTGTAGAGCGCCTCAAACATTTCGTCTCGCGCCTCGCCTTCGACATTGACGGTCTGGGCGATAAAATTATCCAGTCTTTCTACGAAGAAGGGCTGATCAAATCCCCCGTCGATATATTTACATTGGAAGAGCGCAACAAAAAGACCTTAACGCCTATCCGAGCGCGTGAGGGGTGGGGCGATCTCTCGGAAAAGAATTTATTTGAATCAATTAACCAAAAACGCGAAATAACATTCAACCGTTTCATCTATGCGCTCGGCATCCGCCAAATCGGCGAAGCCACCGCCAAACGCCTTGCCAGCGTCTATGGCACGCTTGAGGAGCTAACAAAAGCCATGACCGCTGCGCACGACCAAGAGGGCGAAGCCTTCAATGACCTGATCGCTATCGAAGATATCGGCCCCGCCGTCGCCGCTGACCTGATTGCGTTCTTCCACGAACCTCACAATCTAGAAATCCTGAAGCAACTAGACAGCTATCTCACAATCCAACCCTACGAGATCAAAACCGCAGATAGCCCCGTAGCAGGAAAAACACTGGTCTTCACAGGCACGCTCACTCATACTACCCGTGCCGAAGCCAAAGCCAAAGCCGAAAGCCTCGGCGCCAAAGTCTCTGGCTCAGTGTCAAAGAAAACCGATTACGTCATTGCAGGCGAAGATGCAGGCTCAAAGCTGAAAAAAGCGCAAGAGCTGCGTGTGAAAATCCTTTCGGAAGAAGAGTGGCTCAGGTTAATCTCTTAAGCCGCTTCACAAAATTCAGGATACACAAGCCTTTGAAAACGATCAGCATGATCGCACAAATGCCCAAGCGTCAGGCAATGCCCCTTAACAGCGTTTTCAATCGGCGGTTTAATGATGTTAATCACACTTGCATGCACCCAAAGATCAAGCAAACCAGGCTTTTTCGCACCAAAAAACCACTGATCGTCACCAAGAAGCACAAAAAGAGAATCCAAATCACGACAGGCCATCGCATAAATATCCTCTTGCGAATGCCGCGCTGTACCTTGTTCATGTGCCTTTTTGATCACGCCTTTACGAATATACGCACTAACGATACCTCGAACAAATTGAGGTACTTCACCAAAGAATTCAGGCTCCAAAACCGTCCACCCCACATCATCACCCCACCGCGAATAGAGCAAACAAAATTACATCGCTTCATCTATCATACGTCTGTAGGCATAAGAGATTGCGCGTTGCTTATCCGTCAGAGTGCTCTCCATATCAATCCCATGGTGCTGACATAGATGTTGAATAATAAAAGATGAGTCGCCCATCCGCTCACCATTTTCAAATTCAACAAATGGGATTTTCTTTTTCGGCGCCTGACCAATCGTTTTCTTCATGTCAAAATCGCCGAGCGTGTATTTGATATCATTCAATCGCAAAAAGCTCTCAAGCTTCACGCAAAACGGGCTAGGGTCAGAAACACCCCAATGAGGACCAAATTTATAGAGGGTGAGGGACATCAAGGCAATCCTTTCAAAATACGGTATTCTAAACCTCTGTAACACATAAAATAGGTATAAAACACACTGTGCAATGCACAAAAGAAAATTTAAAAAAAGTTTCGATTTAGGTTGATTTTGAGATAAGGGAGGCCTATAACACCAATTCCCCGGCTGTCTCTCCCCCACACACACTCCCTCAGGCGGTCGGGGATCTTTCCCTATAAAGATTTAATAACCTGCACGCGCTCCCGCATTGCTGGCACGATCATTCAGTATGTTTTGTAAACTCCCCTGCGTACTTTCACACGCGCTAAGGCTAAGAAGGCCGATACAGAGAATAAATAGTTTTGTTTTCATCTGAGTATCCTTAACTATTATCAAGATCTTTAACAGGCGGAGTAAATGGAACGACTTTTTGGTCTGGCTCCGAAACACCGCGTGATACATTAAGTGCGTCTTGCCACTTGAGTGTAAGTGATGTCAAGTCCTCAGAATTAAGCATATGAGCCTTATAAGCATCTGTAACTTGCTGGATTTCTTTTTTCATCCATTCAGAGCTTATAGAAGACCTGCTTTGTAGAAGGTCATTTCGACGTTCCTTACACATTTGTCTAAGAACGGTAGCATATTCGCCTCTATATAATTTAATACCCTCCAGATGAGTTTGGTCACTTTGAATCTGTTGGTCTAGCTCAGAAAGTGGGTTTTCGTCCTGCTCTGAAGTATCCTCAGCTTGACGACGAAGTGAAGCCAAAAGTTCCTTCCCTGCGGTTAAAAATTTTTCCACTGGGCTAGGCGCAAGCACGTCGCGTTTACGTTTTAAGTGTTGCAACTCATCGCTTGCTCTTTTTTCTGCTTTATCGAGTCGTGTTTCCGCACTTGCTTCAAACTGTGCCAATGCTTTAAGCATATCATCAACGCGCTGATTATTAATTTTCGGTATTTCACGTTGCCAGACCTTCAATGTCTGCGCTGTAGGCTCTCCCCGTAAAGCACCAGCAACATCTTCGTTATTCTCTTGAACAAGATGGTATTGACGGACATTTCCATCACCACGATCCTTTAAATAAATTGCAGTAGCACGCTCTTGAGAGGGAGATCGTGTAAAGTCAGCGTGATAATCAACATGCCCCTTTCTAACACTGATGATAGCATCATCTCCATCAATATCGGTAAAATACATACGATCCAGGAGCGCCGCCCGCGCTCTATCAACAGCTGCCCGTGCCGGACTTAGCGAACGCTCGATTCCATTTCGTATCTCACGCTTAAAAACATCATTTTCTAGATTAACAACCATTTTACACCTTATTTTTTTCCATCATATGAAAAACATGGCGCAAACGCAAGAAATTACTCTTTTGCACACATCTAGTGCTAGCGCATAGGCATTTCAAAAACCAGAAATAAAAACAACAGTGCACCAAAGCAGATCATACAACACCAACCTTAAAGCCAGCGCCGCACATTCACGGCATAATCGGTGTAGGTCTCATCAAATTTTTCAGTAAGGTATTTTTCTTCTGGCACAATAACCATCCGCTCTAAAACAAAGTACAGGACAGGGACAAGCAATAACATAACAGGCGCATCCGCCAGCATCGCCAAGCCTGTATATGCGACTAAAAAGCAAAGATAAATCGGATTACGCGAATATTGAAACGGCCCCTCGGTTACAATCACTGTCGCAGGCTTGTTTGGCGGCACGTTCGTTCCTGCAGCCTTAAGCGTGTTAATCGCCCATTTTGCAACCCCCATCGCGCTAACCAAAAGGATAAGGCCAAGCCCGCCCCACATATGGCCCCAGTTAAACGGGAAGAGCCAATCTAGAACAATTCCGCCTGCCAAAAACAGCACCAAAATCATCGGCGGCAACATTTTAACATCAGGGACATCGGGTTTTTCTACTGTCATAACATTTAATCCGATCTATAAAGCTAAAAATTAAAGCGGTTTATACCAATACCATTTCCGTTCATCTTCCGCCATCTTGCGCAAGGCAATAATATTCGGCTTGCGGATCAGGCGTTGCCAGTTTTTTGACATGCCATGACGCATATTATGTGACACAGGTAAAAGGCTCATCGTACGGCATGCTAGGTTGAGGAGGGGCTTATCCGGAAACTCGGTCAAAGCTGCATAAAAATCATAGCAAGGATAAGACTGAAAATATTGCGCAACCTTGGCAATAGGCGCGGCGTTCGTGTCATCAAGAACCAAAAAACCACCAGGTTTCAAAAGGCGCGAAGCATAAAAACAATCAACCATCACATGATCTAGTGTATGCCACCCATCAATAAATGCAAAATCGTAAGTCCCTTCTGCCTCTGCCACTAATTCAGGCAAAGCAAATTCAGATTTTTTCTCAATCAACCTGAAATTCGAAAACCCCGCTCGGTTCAGCGCATGAACCCCACAGCTCTTCCAATCTGTGCTTTGAAAAGGGTCAATGATAGTGTGCTGCGTACCGTCTCGCCCCTTCAGCCCCTCTGAAATAAACAAAGACGAAAGCCCATAAGCACAGCCCACCTCAAAAGTTTTAATGATATGCGGGTGCGCGCTGATAATATCATGCAAAAACGCCCCCCCTTTGCGGGATGTCTCAGAGCTAATCACAACACTCTCACCCTCGGGGCTAACAGTTTTTCGCGTCGATAAAATTTCGTCTATAATCGGGTTGATAATATGCTCCTTTTTTGATGTTCTAGGATAGAGAGCAGATCAGAAACTTGTCAATACAACGAGACAGACCAATTGCAGATGTACACGCTTCCTCTTATTGTAATCCTGCTTTCAGCGCCGCAATATGCGCAGGTGAAACGCCGCAGCACCCGCCAATAATATCCGCACCCGCCGCCGCCCATCTACGGGCATAATCGGTGTATTCTTCTGGCGTGATCTCATCGGTGCGCAAGGGCGTTATCCCGACATTAGCGCCGAGCGTGGGCCGCTTGAACAAATTTGGATACGCACCAATCATGAGGTCACGATATGTGCCAAGAACCTGCGTTGTTCGTGCAACTGCATACTCTGCCGTTTCCAACGGGCAACAATTATACAAAATAGCGGCGGCGGGCGTTTCATCGCGGGTAAAGGCAATCACATCATCCAGTGTCTCTGCCGTGTCGTTCTCGCCCTTGTGCAATTCCCGCCAGTCATCTCTGGTCGGGCAATAGGCCAGCCATAACGGAGCGCTCGACCCATGCCGCGCCAGCGCATCACACACCGCGCGCGCCTCAACCTGCGCGCACAGCGTCTCCGCAATCCAAAGGTCAACAAAGGGCGCTTGCTCCTCAATAAACGTATCAAGTAACGCAGGGGCAAGTGCCGCGTCAAACAAATCAGGCCGATACGACCCAAAGAGAGGCGGAATACTGCCCGCAACTTGAACAGGCGCGTCAGAGCTATCCGCGGCCTCCCGCGCCATTTGACCAGACACCGCGATGAGCTGATGCCCCTCAGCGTCATACCGCTCCTGCCCGATATGAAAGGGAACAACTGCGTACGAATTTGTGGTAATCACCTGCGCACCATTAGCGATAAAATTTTGATGCGCCGTCCGCACAAGCTCCGGCGTTTCAATCAACGCAAGCGCAGACCACTCCGGCTGGCGAAACGGCGCCCCCATCTGCTCCAACTCGCGTCCCATCCCGCCATCTAGTATGATTTTAGTCATTTGTCATTTTTCTTTACTTATTCACTATAAAAAGTATATATCAGTTCTAAAATAAGAGTAAATAAATATGCTAACCAACCAACCAAATAGAACATTAGCGATCTACACGGTTGAGCGGGAAATATCCGAAGAAGATAACCCAAATGACCGTTGGCATCACACATCCTTGATGCTGGTTGATGAAACAGATGGGGAGCAGAAAATCCTGCAACAGCTTCATTATTTTAACGATCAACGAGGAAAACTAGATGCGGAAGTCCGCGAGGGCAGCTATAACGAAGAACGTATGCGCGGTGTAAAAGCCCATCAAATCACCTCTGGGAATGAAGCAGAGATATTAAATCTCTGGAACGTAGGCCTATGGCATGCAATGGACTTGAAAGATAGTGGCGTTGATTGGGATATGAATCATTACAAAGATGACCCTGAATCAGTAAATTGCCGTAAAGCGATCAAATCAACATTGACTGCGATGGGCGTAGAATACTCAGACGCACAATATGCAGAAGTTGCAGGAACACAAGGCGATGATATCAGTCTAACAAACGCCTTTGAAAGCAGACGCGGGTGGCCAGTCGGGCAGGCAGGTAAACTCTGGATAGAAAACTTCTCTATCGTGCATTCCGGTCTGGAGGTAAAAGCTTACAATTATGGCCATGAAAGCCGCTACACAGGGCCATTACCCTACGATTTAGAACCCATGCCGGGTGTTGCAAAAGGGCCTTAGGTGCAGGTATATGCTCCAGCCATTAAAAAACTACCTAGTCTTATATGGCAAATTATCAATCGGCTGCTCCACATTATCCCCATCGTAAGAAACAGTGCCTTTAACAATATCAATAGGAACTCTTGCGACTGTGCCCACAATAGAACCAGCAAGGCCGCACCCCGTTAAAGATAAAACGCCAAGTCCCAGAACAAAAAGTCTCATCAATCATCGCCCATCTTAAGCGCCGCAATAAACGCGCTTTGTGGGATTTCAACATTCCCGTACTGACGCATTTTTGCCTTACCCTTTTTCTGCTTCTCAAGCAGCTTTTTCTTCCGTGATACGTCACCGCCGTAACATTTCGCGGTCACGTCCTTACGCATCGCCGACACGTTTTCACGCGCGATAATTTTACCACCAATCGCGGCCTGAATGGCGATTTTAAACATCTGACGCGGGATCAAATCCTTGAGTCGTTCACACATGCCGCGCCCGCGCATCTCCGCGCTGTCACGGTGCACAATCATCGCCAGCGCATCGACAGGCTCTTCGTTCACACGAATCTCCAGCTTCACCAGCGCATTCTCCCCATAGCCATCAAGCTCATAATCAAAACTCGCATAGCCCTTGGATAGCGATTTAAGGCGGTCATAAAAATCAAACACAACCTCGTTCAGCGGCAGGCGATACACCAACATCGCACGCCCCCCCGCATAGGTCAGATCAATCTGCACCCCGCGCCGCTCCTGACAGAGCTGCAAAAGACCGCCCAGATATTCATCAGGCACAAGAATCGTCGCCTTAATCCATGGCTCCTCAATCGATTCAATGCGCTGTACCTCTGGCATATCAACAGGGTTATACAGCTCAATCTGCTCGCCATTGGTCAGGTTAATTTTATAAACAACGCTCGGCGCGGTGGGGATCAGGTCAAGGTCAAACTCGCGCTCAAGGCGTTCTTGGATAATCTCCATATGCAGCAAGCCAAGGAAACCACACCGAAAACCAAGCCCAAGCGCTTGAGAGCTTTCCGCCTCGTAATGCATTGAGGCATCATTTAAACGAATTTTCCCAAGCGATTCGCGCAGCTTCTCAAAATCACCTGCATCAGCAGGATAAAGCGAGCAGAACACCATCGGAATAGAGGGCTTAAACCCCGGCAAAGCGGTTTCGCACGGTTTTTTATCATCCGTAATCGTATCCCCGACATTTGTCTCGGAAATGTCCTTGATGCTGGCGGTAATAAAGCCCATCTCACCGGGGCCAAGTTCGGACAGCTCAACCTTTTTAGGCGTAAACATACCCACGCGGTCAATCTCGCGGGTCGCGCCGCTGCTCATGAATTTGATCTTTTGACCCTTGCGCAAATGCCCATCAATAACGCGCACCAAAACCACAACGCCCAGATAAATATCATACCAAGAATCAACCAGAAGAGCCTTCGTCGGCAGTTCGGAATCACCTTTATGCGGCGGGGGCAGGGTGGTAACAATCGCCTCCAGCAGCTCCTTTATGCCTTCGCCTGTCTTCGCACTCGCATTAATCGCCCCCGAGCAATCCAAACCGATTACGTCCTCAACTTCTTCCTTCACGCGCTCAGGATCGGCGGCGGGCAGGTCTATTTTGTTGATGACGGGCACAATCTCGTGGTTGTTATCAATCGCCTGATAAACGTTCGCCAATGTCTGTGCCTCTACACCTTGCGAGGCATCAACCACAAGCAGCGATCCCTCACAGGACGCGAGTGAACGAGAAACCTCATACGCAAAATCCACATGCCCGGGCGTATCCATCAAATTCATTTGATAAGTAATCCCGTCATTCGCGGTATATTCCAACCGCACGGTTTGCGCTTTAATCGTAATCCCGCGCTCTCGCTCAATATCTGTGTTATCAAGGACTTGCTCGCTCATCTCCCGCTCTTCAAGCCCGCCGCACGTCTGAAT
>CAYGSA010000049.1:0-12830 GCA_964352375.1 uncultured Micavibrio sp. | reverse complement strand
AAACACACCTTATATTTTTAGGCCATGTGTCCAAAATACTCTGACGACGTACAGTTATTATGACATAAGATAAAAATTATAAATGGAAAGTTTTATGCCTGAGAAATTTACTGAATTGACGATGATAATGAATGACGAATCAGGACCTCATGTGGTTACAAGAGCCCCCGACAATTCAGTTATTTGGCAAGGTAACCGTGAGGACTTTGATCTTGGATGTATGTTGCTTCATTCTTAGATGAACGTGTAGAATTTTTACTAAGAGAAATTCCTGAGGGTATTGCTATGTATACTTTAACACAAAAAGATCTAACCCCCCGATAATACTCTTTGGAAAAAATCAACTGATGCTATACGAAGGGTTACACATAAAAATACTGAAACGGGAATTCTTGTTACTGAGCAAGATGCAGATGGCAATGTGACTTTTAACGGTAGTCAAGCTGATTATGAACTTTATAAACGAGACGCTGTTGAACAACAAACAAAAGCCGCACCTGAGGTTCTATAACCCTACCAAAACATCCCTTAGTACATTTGCACACGCGCCATACCCTGCGGTAGTAAGATGCACACCGTCGCCTGCGTAATGGGTCGGGTTTGCGCTGTCGCCTGTGGTGAGATCGAAGACAGGGTTGGATTGGTCGTAGCGGACGAGGTGATCGGCTCCGGCAGTTTGATAGTTTGCGATCATTTCGTCGTTATAATCTTGCAGTCGGCCATTGAGAGTTAGAGATTCGCTGCGGCGGATGCAGGTTCCCAGGATTATTGGCACAGCAGGGAATTCTATTTTAATCATCCCTATTGCCGTGGCCGCCCTACCCCAGGCTTGCGCTCCCGTGAGGCTACTATCATAGGCTATATCATTTGTTCCAAGCCAAATATGGATATATATATCTGTGTCCCCGTTGAGAGCCATCGTGCGGTAGCGTTGGTTGAAGGCCAGATCAAAGCGCTGTGGGTAGGCTGCTATGCCGCCGCCAGAGTTTGTATTTCCCCATGAGGAGGATCCCAGCGCGGTATTACAAAGCGCCCATGTATCATTTTCCCAGCTGCGTTCTGCAGGCTCGCCGGTGCTTGGGGTTGTTGCCTGAATAAGGTCTAAGGCTTGTTTCCCAACGGCATCTTGCAGCGCGTTTGCTGCAGATACGCCCGCGCTGAGGCTATCGCCGATAACGATCAGGGTCTTTTTGCGTGACTTGGGTTGAAACGCAGGGATTGCAGAGCTGGTTGAAAATCCTGATGGAGCGATAGAGACCACACTGGATAGCTCGGACGCTGTTAAGTGTGCAGAGATCGCAAGATACAGGCTATCACTGACGCGGAGCCAATTATTGCCGCCTGATGTTCCTGCCTGGAACAGATAATGCGTCGCGTTGGCTGGTAAATCCAACTCTCTGCAAATATAGCGCGATGTTAGAGTGATTGCATCTGTTTCGGCGCTGTCGCCGCCTGTAATAATTGATGCTCCACCATAGTCAGCGCGTAGATTAGAGGATTCCGGGATAAAGTATTTGTATGTCTCGATCGTCATTATGGTTTAACTCCTGTGAGATGTGTTGATATGGATTGTCTTATCGCGTTTGTCGGGACACCGTCATGGAAGATGAAACTCTGGATTTCTCCGTCAAAGCTATCGCTGCCCGATGCAGACCAATTGCCTAGCACTATTTCTGATGGGTCGGTTGTGGGGAAGGCCGTCATAGCGAGAGGCGTTGTGGCTATGACGTTGGTTTGCTGCACGCCGTCATACCAGATGGTTACGCTGTCATTTGCAATATCCCAGAGCATCTCTAGTGTGTACCATTGCCCGAGAGTAATCGCAGGACCACGGCATATCCATAGAGGTGCGCCGCCGTCATTATTGGCGGCTTTAAAACCGAATTCACGGTTTGAGGGAATGTATATTTGGCCGCGCGATGCCGCTGAGGATACATTGCGTGCAATGCTTAGGACATTACAATCTGTTGTATCGGCGCGGCAATTAAGGGCAACATACCAGCCGTTTGAGCCGTTTGTTATTCCTGACGGGTTTTCGGCGCGCATTTGACGCGGAGTGCTTTGGTTAAAATTTATGCCATTTTCTTGATTGATGGGCTGAAAGTCTTTCGTGGGTTGCACAAAGTTTGCGGCTCCTGCGATTTGTTCTATTGCGGCTGCTAAAGAGCTATATCCTGTTTCTTCTGTTACATTATTTGCGCTGGTGAAATCCAGCCAATAGGTTTGTGCGTCATGTTCAAATGGAACGGCTGAGGGTGTTGGTATTGGGGTGGGTGCGCCGTTAATTCCATGCGCGATCCCTGCCCGTCCGAGGCGTTGTAACATTGTTAATCTCCTTTATAATTAAAAGAACCCGCGGAAAGCGGGTGATTTGGTTTAGGCGGAATTGTGGTGTTGATGCGACCCATCATAAACGGGAGCACTCTGAATGTAAAGAATAAATTCCTATTTGTATAAAGCTATGGATTTTTATGCTCTTTTACGATAGAAGTTTTTCAAGTCGGAACGTGGCGCAGTCTGGTTAGCGCACTAAGCTGGGGGCTTAGGGGTCGGAGGTTCAAATCCTCTCGTTCCGACCAGTTATTCATCATCCCAGATGAAGGACGGGTTATGTTATGAAACTCTTTTCTACTGCATTTTGCATTTTAACACTTTCGATTAGTCCCTTTTGTGCGCTTGCAAAAAAATATAGAACCTACTCGCCCGCTACATGAACGTCCGATTTTAGATGCCACGAAAAGGTTTGAGCGTAAGACGTCCTATTCCGATAAAACTAGCCGTCAAGCTGTGCGGAATATCACGACAAGAAATCAATCGTCGAATTGCACGCGGTACATTTCCAAAACCCAACAAGCTTTCAAAAAGAAAAAACTCGGTTCGTGTTGCCTTTTACTTGAAAGATTTACATGACTGGATCAAAAGCCCTCACACATACCTGCAAGAAAGCTGGCGGTAAGTTATCCCCAGCTTCTTGAAACACCTGAAAATGACCAAAAACTTTTTGTAACGCTCAGGTAGCCAGCGAAGTAGCTAGGGATATTTGCGTGCTTTTTTGAGCTTGCGTCTTTTAGGGTTAAAGCACTGTAATAATTGAGAGAAAAGTGGTGATCGCTGAGAGATTCGAACTCTCGACCTACTGATTAAAAGTCAGTTGCTCTACCGGCTGAGCTAAGCGATCTTTCCAAACATTTTAACGTATGCCTTATAAGACGGTGCACCTTATGTATTTCGTGGCGATGCGTCAAGATTTTAGTTCTCTTTTTTAAATTTTTTATAGAGCGCTTCGGTGACTTGTGGAGTGACAAAGCCGCTTACATCTCCGCCAAGGCTTGCAATCTCTTTTACAAATGACGATGAAACGAATTGCCATTTATCGGCAGCCATCAGAAATACGGTTTCAATAGTGGGGTCGAGTTTTGCGTTCATTCCTGTCATTTGAAATTCATACTCAAAGTCAGAGACGGCGCGCAAACCGCGAAAAATGCAAGATGCCTCTATATCTTTTGCAAAATGAATGAGTAGCTTATCGAAGCTACGCACTTCTATGGTACTGCCCTTTTCTTCCATGTTTTCGATATCAGCCTTGAGCATTTTGACGCGCTCTTCGTGAGTGAAGAGTGCGCTTTTGCGGGCGTTGTCCGCCACAGCGATAATAAGGTGATCAACCATGCGGCTGGCACGGCGAATAAGATGGAGATGCCCTTTTGTTACGGGATCGAATGAGCCAGGATAAACGCCTGTGAGGTATTTTGAATTCTTCATACTGGTACATCCAACTGCATTATTTTATATATCAACACTATACATAGAATAATCGATACTACTGGCATCACGATATAAAAAGTCTTTATATCTTTATGCTGGAAATCCTCATGCGTTTGATAGCGTTTATATAGTTTGTAGAAGAAACATGACTGCACTACAGGAACAATCGGAATAATAAAGAGGCCTATTGGTAATGATGCAAACAGAATAATTTTTTGCCTTAAGAGACTTTTATCAGGATCATATATTTTGCTTTCGTCAATGATATGCAGCGCTATGATCAACCAAGCGATGAATGCAATTCCAATCATGAATATAGGTATATCTTGATAAATCAACGTTGAAGATAGTAAGAAAGCCATAAACACAGCCCCATAGCCCCTGGCATTTGAACGACCATTCATAACGATTTAATACTTTCTATGCTTTATTTTCTTCTTCGTCAGGCGCATCATTTTCAGATTGTGGTTGCGATACCTCTTCTGAACTTGCGGCTGTATCCTGTACTTTTGCATCATCCTCGTCGTCCTCATCTTGAACGAGCCATGCCACGGAGACCACGTTTTCGTCGCTGTCGACTTTGAAGACGGTTACGCCTTGGGCGCTGCGGCCTGTAGTGCGGATGGTGCTGACTGGCGTGCGGATGAGCTTGCCTTTGTCTGTGACCAGCATGATTTGGTGGCTGTCGGTTACGGGGAATGTTGCAACAACCTCGCCACCATTTTTGGAGGTTAGAGACATGTTGGCAACGCCCTGCCCGCCGCGACCTGATGTACGGTATTCATAGGCGGATGTGCGTTTTCCGAAGCCCTTATTGGACACGGTGAGTACGATTTGCTCTCTTGCGAGCATTTCTTGGAAACGATCTTGAGGAAGTTGAAAGTCAGTTTCTTCTACATCCATGCCATCGGGCGTATCTTCCATCATTTGTGAGGCTTGTTTGAGGTATGCGTTACGTTCGTCTGGGGATACGTCCATGTGTTTTAGAATGGACATAGAGATGACTTCGTCATCCTTTTCCTTGAGCTTAATGCCGCGCACGCCTGTTGATGTCCGTCCGGAGAAGACGCGGATATCTGTGACTGGGAAGCGGATGGCTTTCCCTTTTCGGGTTGCGAGCATGACGTCTTCATCTTCGGCGCAAATACTAACAGAGACGAGGTTTTCATCATCTCCAAGCTTCATAGCGATGAGGCCGTTTGCTCGGATGTTTTTGAAGTCCGAGAGCTTGTTACGGCGTATAGATCCGTGTGATGTGGCAAACATAATGTCGAGCTTGTCCCATAAATCTTCGGCCTCGGGGGTTCTTAAATATACACTTACATTTTCGTTTTTTTCGAGTGGGAGCAGATTAATCAGTGCCTTGCCGCGGCTTTGCGGGGTGGCGAGAGGGAGTTGATAGACCTTCATGCGGTGAACAATTCCGCGAGATGTAAAGAATAGTATCGGTGTGTGCGTACTGGCGACAAACAGATCGGAGATGAAGTCCTCATCTTTCATAGCCATACCAGAGCGGCCTTTACCGCCGCGGCGTTGTGCGCGGTAGGTGTCGAGTGGAACACGTTTAACGTAGCCCTCATGCGTTATGGTCACGACCATGTCTTCACGCTGGATTAGGTCTTCCATATCGACTTCGAATTCAGCCTCAAGGATTTCGGTGCGGCGCGGTGTTCCAAAACGTTCTTTGACGTCATGAAGTTCTTCCACAAGTACTTCCAGAAGGCGATCACGGTCACTGAGGATTTTCAAAAGTTCTGCAATGTGGTCCGTTATTTGACGGAGCTCATCACCGATTTTTTCGCGCTCAAGGCCTGTTAATTTTTGGAGGCGCAGATCAAGGATAGCTTTTGCCTGAACTTCGGACATTTGGTATGTGCCGTTTTCGTCGACATCGTGCTCTGGATCGTCAATCAGAGCAATGAGCGGCCCGATATCGTGAGTGGGCCAGCGCTTTGCTAATAATCCCTCACGTGCTGCTGTTGGGTTTGGGGCGTTGCGAATAAGGGCGATGATTTCATCTATATTTGCAACAGCAAGAGCAAGACCAGCTAAGACGTGCGCTCTATCGCGGGCTTTGCCGAGTTCGTAGATTGTGCGGCGGGTAATGACTTCTTCGCGGAACTTTACGAAGGCCTTGATCATATCGCGCAGCACCATAATTTGTGGTTTACCGTTATGAAGTGCAACCATATTGCATGAGAAATTTGTTTGTAATGATGTGTATTTATAGAGTTGATTTAAGACAACATCTGCGTTTGCATTAACTTTCAGCTCTATGACAACGCGGACGCCGTCACGGTCTGACTCGTCGCGAATTTCATGGATGTCTTCCACGATTTTTTCGCGGCCCACTTCGCCGAGGCGCTCGAGGAGTTTTCCTTTATTAACCTGATATGGTACTTCGTGGACAATGATGGCTTCGCGTTTGCCAATTTCTTCAATAGATGTTTTTGCGCGCATACGCACGGAGCCATTGCCTGTATGGTATGCAGAGTGCGCTCCCGAGCGTCCTAATATTTGTGCACCTGTAGGGAAATCAGGAGCAGGTATAATTTCGATCAGCTCTTCGGTTGTGATATCAGGGTTTTCGACATATGCACAACACCCATCAATAACCTCACCGAGGTTGTGAGGCGGAATGTTCGTCGCCATACCAACGGCAATACCACCAGCACCATTTACAAGCAAGTTTGGTATGCGAGACGGAAGAACTACAGGCTCTTGTTCATGCCCATCATAATTGGGACGGAAATCGACTGTTTCTTTATCGTAATCTTCGAGAATAAACTCGGCAGCTTTTTCTAGCCGCGCTTCTGTGTAGCGCATCGCCGCGGGGCTATCACCATCCATGGAGCCGAAGTTCCCCTGCCCATCTACAAGCGGAACTCGGAGCGACCAAGGCTGCGCCATACGTACAAGCGAGTCATAAATCGCGGAATCACCATGCGGGTGGTATTTACCCATGACATCACCGACGATACGCGCAGATTTTTTATAGGCTTTATCGGATGAATATCCACCAACTTTCATCGCATATAGAATGCGGCGGTGGACGGGTTTTAGGCCATCACGCACATCAGGCAACGCGCGGGAGACGATCACGCTCATGGCGTAATCAAGGTAAGATTGTTTCATTTCCTCTTCGAGGGCAATCTTTGGCGTTATTTCTTTTTCAGGAATTTCTGGTGTTAGATCATCGCTCATAAATATTTACTGGCCTGTTCTTAGTCTAATCATCGCTTTGTCAATCATGCGCGCAACTTCAGGCTGCACCTTCTGTGCCCACACACCGATTTTTCTGGATGCGCTCATCGCTTCGGGTGTGCTGAAATAGGCGACCATTGAGTCTAGCTCAACCAATGTATATGTCTGAACCATCGCATCAATTGATATGCGTTCGATGGCGTTATAATTTAGAATAGAGCGCATACCATTGATGAAAGGCTGCCTTTCATTTGGCTGAAGCGCTTGTGCTGCCTGATTGACAGCTGAGTCGACCTGATCACGCGTCGGGCGGATTTGGTGCATTTTTTTTGCAAGGTCGATTTTCTTTTTTAGGGTTTCCCGATCTTTGTTTTGCTCTATGGCTTCTGCGATACTTTTTTCTATTTCTGATTGCTCAGGCACAGGAGCAATTTTTATTTCTGGCTCTGCGATTTTTTGACTTTGTAAAAAGTCTTCAACGTTTTCTGCATCACCTTGCGCGTAAGCAGGCAAAGATAAAAAACTCATACATATTAATACTTTTAAAAGCTTCATTAAGTTACTCCTTTAAGACTTTCACTCTAGAATGGAATTTCATCATCCATCGCATCGACCGGGGCAGCTTGCGCTTTTTGCTGCTGTGGGGCACCTTGGCCGTAATCGCCATAGCCGCCATCGTTGAATGATTGACCGCCCGCGTTGCCTCCGCCATAGGAATCTCCACCGCCTGAATTCCTGGAGTCGAGCATTGTTAGCTCTCCGCGGAAGGGACGAAGCACGATCTCAGTTGTGTATTTCTTTTGCCCGTCTTGTTCCCAAGAGCGTGTTTCTACTTGACCTTCAATATAGACCTTTGCGCCTTTTTTCAGGTAATTTTCACACACGCCGACAATGCCTTTATTGAAAACAACAACACGGTGCCATTCTGTTTTCTCGCGACGCTCGCCCGTGTTTTTGTCTTTCCAGCTTTCAGAGGTTGCAATCGATAAGTTTGCGACCTTATCACCTGATTGCATTGTACGCACGTCAGGGTCTGCGCCTAAGTTTCCAACTAAAATCACTTTATTGACACTGCCAGCCACGTATTTGCACTCCATATATGTATTTAAATTTAAGAATCGTAGTATAGACCGCTGCGTACTAAAGCTAAAGGGGTTTTATGCATAAATCACATTACCGTGGAAAAGCGCTCATATTTTATTGACTGAAGCACTGTTTCTCTAGTATTTTTATATTATCGTTAACTAAGAAAGGAGGTGATCAGATGAATGATCAAGAACACTATATGAAGGCCGGAAACGGTGTCACCCAATGTGCGGATATGATCGGCATTTGGTCCTCCCCCAAAGGGATGGCACTATAGCTTACTAATTTGGGCTTTCCGGCCCGAAATTGTTGAGATCACTTGTATCTTAATCAAACCCCCGAAGCATATGCCGCTTTGGGGGTTTGTATTTTTAGAACGTTTTTTTATCGCGCCTTAAAAGATTGTAATTTTAATATTCTTTCTTTTTGCCCTGTTTTCCTTCATAAAAGCCCTATGTTAACAGAAATTTCCATACGTGGTGCGCGTGAGCATAATTTGAAGAATATCAATATTGATATTCCTCGCGATAAGCTTGTCGTGATTACGGGCTTATCTGGCTCGGGGAAATCATCGCTGGCTTTTGATACGATCTATGCCGAAGGTCAGAGGCGTTACGTGGAGAGCCTTTCAGCGTATGCGCGTCAGTTTCTTGAGATGATGCAAAAACCCGATGTGGATAGCATTGAGGGCCTATCTCCTGCGATTTCAATAGAGCAAAAAACCACGAGCAAGAACCCTAGATCGACAGTTGGAACGGTAACGGAAATTTATGATTATATGCGCCTTTTGTGGGCGCGGGTGGGCGTACCCTACTCCCCAGCGACAGGCAAGCCGATCACCAGCCAAACGGTAAGTGAAATTGTTGATCAAATCCTTGAGATGGATGGAGGCACGAAACTTTATATCCTTGCGCCGATTGTGCGCGGGCGTAAAGGTGAGTATCGCAAGGAATTCAAAGACCTGCAGGCCAAGGGGTTTGGACGAATAAAAGTTGATGGCGAACTTTACGAAATTGACGCCGTTCCAGCGCTGGATAAAAAGCTGAAACATGATATTGAAGTTGTGGTTGACCGCCTTGTTATTAAAGCAGATCAGACGGAAGCTTTGCAAAAACGTCTTGCAGACTCTGTGGAGACGGCTTTGGGCCTTGCGGATGGCTTGGTGATTGCGGAAGATGCAACATCAGGTGAGCAGCGGTTATTTTCCGAGAAATTTGCCTGCCCCGTTTCGGGGTTTACCATTGCAGAGATCGAGCCGCGGTTGTTTTCGTTTAACTCTCCGCATGGGGCTTGCCCGACTTGTGACGGACTTGGACAACAGAATGATTTTGATGAGAGCTTGATTGTGCCTAATCCTTCACTCTCTATCTCGAAAGGCGCGGTTGTGCCTTGGTCGAAAAGCTTTGCGCCGTTTTATATGCAGGCGATGGAGGCTGTGGCAGATCACTATGGATTTAAGACTTCTACGGCTTGGAATAAACTGTCGAGAGAGCATCGAGATATTATTCTTTATGGTTCTGGCAAAACCATTATAAAAACGACTTATCAAAGTAAAAATGACAGTCAGTGGAAAAGTAACAAGCCATTTGAAGGCGTGGTGAACAACCTTAAGCGTCGATTACTTGAAACTGACAGCAATTCATCTCGGGAACAGATTAGTGAATATATGATTTCCATCCCCTGCCCGTCTTGTAACGGCATGCGCCTAAAGCCAGAGAGTTTGGCGGTCAGGATTGATAAGCAGACGATTGCGGATATTTGCACACTTAGTATTGGTGAGGCGCATAAGTGGTTTGCTGCTGTGCCGAAGACGCTTAATAAGCAGCAACACCAGATTGCGGAAAAAATACTGAAAGAGATTGAAGACCGCCTTTCGTTTTTAATGAATGTTGGACTTGACTATTTGAATATCTCTCGTTCTTCAGGAACGCTATCAGGTGGCGAGTCCCAACGTATTCGACTGGCCTCACAAATCGGGTCGGGGCTTACGGGTGTTCTGTATGTTCTGGACGAGCCGTCTATCGGGCTGCATCAACGGGATAATAACCGTTTGCTTGAAACACTGAAACGATTAAGGGATTTGGGAAATACTGTTTTGGTTGTTGAGCATGATGAAGATGCGATTCGGAATGCCGACTACCTGATTGATATCGGCCCGGGCGCAGGTGTGCATGGCGGGAGAATTATCGCGGAAGGCAAACCTGCTGACGTTTTCAAATCGAAAGACAGTATCACGGCGCAGTATATGCGCGGGGAGCGAGAAGTTCCTGTTCCTGCAAAACGCCGCAAGGGTAATAAGAAATATATTGAGGTTGTTGGGGCAAGCGGGAATAACCTTAAAGATGTGCGCGCACGATTTCCTCTTGGCGTTATGACGTGCGTTACAGGGGTTTCGGGCTCGGGTAAATCCACCCTAACGTTGGATACGCTTTATCGCGCCGCTAGCCGTACCCTTATGAAGTCAAAGCAACAGCCATTGCCCCATAAAGAGATTAAAGGTTTGGAGCATGTTGATAAGGTGATTGATATTGATCAATCCCCTATCGGGCGCACGCCGCGTTCCAACCCCGCAACATATACAGGGGCGTTTGGCCCTATCCGTGACTGGTTTGCGGGACTACCCGAGGCGAAGATTCGTGGATATAAAGCAGGGCGATTCTCTTTTAATGTTAAAGGCGGGCGCTGCGAGGCATGTCAGGGCGATGGTGTGATCAAAATCGAGATGCATTTTCTGCCTGATGTTTATGTGGAGTGCGAGACCTGTAAAGGGCGGCGCTATAACCGCGAGACGCTTGAGGTTAAGTATAAGGGAAAGTCGATTGCCGATGTGCTGGATATGACCGTTGAAGACGCAGCAGATTTCTTTGAGGCGATTCCATCGATTCGCGATAAAATGACGACTTTGAAGGATGTTGGGCTTTCTTATATTAAGGTTGGGCAAAGCGCGACGACGCTCTCTGGGGGTGAGGCACAGCGTGTCAAGCTGTCGAAGGAATTGTCTAAACGCTCTACGGGGAAGACCCTTTATATTTTAGATGAACCAACAACGGGACTACATTTTGAGGATGTGCGTAAATTACTCGAGGTCTTGCATACACTTGTTGATCAGGGGAACAGCGTTGTGATTATTGAGCATAACCTTGATGTTATTAAGACTGCGGATCATATTATAGATATTGGCCCAGAGGGCGGTGACAAAGGCGGGAATGTTGTTGCAAGCGGCACGCCTGAGGCTATTTGTGACATCGCGGAAAGCTATACTGGTGCGTTTTTAAAGGATGTTTTAGAGACGCACCAAAACAGATCTCAGGCGGCAGAATAATAAAACTTTACAAAAAGCTTGCCAAAACCGAAACTAATATGATATATTTTGGTTAATAGATAAATTTTTGGGTGAAGAAAAGGAATTTTATTATGGCTACAGTTAGAGGTGCATTGGGCGTTGGGGCATTAAGCTTAGCTTTTATGGCCGTAGCAATAGCAGTAGCTGGAGCTACTGGTGCAGATTTTTCATCTGTTGCCACAATTGATGCAAGCGCGGTTAACACAACAAGTTCCCAAATTAATGCTCTTGCAACTTCTGGCGGAGCAATAGCTATTCCAGATCAAAGTGGGATGGATATAATAACGAATTTTGGGCGTAACTTTATAGAAGCTTTATCTCATCATGCGGGCATGGCTCAAGACGGGCTTGACTGGATTCTTTCTTAAGCTTTTCTATGTGAAACTTCACTCTTTTCATGGCGGGGAATTCCCGCCATTATCTTTTGTATGAACAACTCTTTAACTGACAAACTCACGGCTGAGTTCAAATCGAACCTTGAAGCGATCATGAATGCGCGCAAGGGCAAGACGAACGCCAAGAAGCTCTCACTTGAGGCGGGACTTGGTGAGACCGCTGTGCGTGATATCTTACAAGGCCGTTCGGTTAGCCCAAAGCTGGAGACAGTTCAAAAGCTTGCTAGAGCGCTGAATGTTCCAATCTATAGACTCATTCCGTCCATGATTGACCAGTCTTACGCGGAGCTTGAAGCTTTACGCGAAGAGAATCGCCTCCTCAAAGAAGTGCACGATTCACCATACGAGAGTATGGACGCGCTGCGAAAAGCCGCGCTAGAACGCTCTAAGTCTAAAAAATAATCATTCTCCACAACCGTTGCCAAGCACGGCTTTTATTGAATAAGAGCAGGCGTTCCTCGTATTTTAATTGGAGCATTGTGAAAAACCCCATTGACTGGCACGGTCGACCATGGGATAAATCACCCTATCACATGTGAAACTTCACGGGCGCTTCTCTTCTCCCACACACACGGAAGGGGGGCGCCCACCCTTAATTTTACAAACGTCGCACTTGCGAAGCTCGGGCAGGCACCCCTCGTTGTTCAAGGAAGAAATACGCTGTGTAAAATTTATGTTGAAGAATAAGTCTAAATCACTATGATGCGGGATATTGCATCATGCCCCTGTGGTGGAATTGGTAGACGCGCCGGATTCAAAATCCGGTTCCTTCGGGAGTGCGAGTTCGAGTCTCGCTGGGGGCACCATTTGACATTTACTGTCAAAATCAGCCAAAAAACTAAACGGAACAGTGACTTGCGGAGTTCTAGTTCCTGTTTTGCGGCAGTAGCTGAGACGCTCTGTAAAGGCCAGTCTGAGGACCATTCTGCGCAGGGTCTGATCCCCTGTTTCCCAAAGTTTCCAAGGGTTTGAGAGGAATCGAAGCGCGAGTTCTAGTTTTACTTTCGCCTCCACGCCATTTCCCCCCTTTTGCCTGC
>CAYGSA010000048.1:0-12861 GCA_964352375.1 uncultured Micavibrio sp. | reverse complement strand
GTAATAATAAATGAAAAGCTTTCCGCAGGCTCAATTTCCACCGCATCCCCAACATCAGCAAAAGCCACAAGAGAGTCTAGCTTATGATACCCATCCTTACGCTTGCCAGTAACATGAAGAAAAAGATTAATCTTTGCAGGGGCAAAAACGCGTTGGGTCTTCTGGTTCATAACAACTAGTGTGAGGTCATGTTGTTATCAGAAGTGATTCCAGAAACAAGCTTCTTTTCAATGGCGTGAATTTGCTCTGAATCATCGGCGTAATTCTTCGCACGTTCCCATTGAAAACGAGCCTCTAACCTACGCCCAACTTTCCAATAAGCATCCCCTAGATGGTCATTCACAGTAGGATCATAGGGCAACAATTCAACAGCTTTCTCAAGCCAATGCACAGCGCCCTTATAATCCCCCATGCGGAACATGACCCAACCAAGTGAGTCTGTGATGTAGCCATCTGAAGGGCGCAAATCAACAGCTTTTTGAATCATCGCGCGTGCCTCATCCAGGTGAATACCCTGATCAGCCCAAGCATAACCAAGATAATTTAAAACATAGGGGTGGTCAGGTTGGTAAAGAAGAGCAGCTTTCAACTCTGTCTCCGCTTTCTCCCAATTATCAGATTGCTCATAAGAGATGCCACGTACATAATGAAGGTGCCAATATTCCTCTGTGACTTTTCCGCCAAGCGCTTGAACGGCCTTGTCATAGGCCAGCAAAGCTTGTTTAAAATTGTCTTTGCTACGATAGATATCACCTTTCTTGATAATGGTATCTACACTGTCATCCTTTTTAGACAGCGTCTCTAGCATAGCGAGCGCTTGTGTATGGCGATCCGTCTCTTCATAGATATCAACAACCTTATGCTGTGCTTTAATATAGAGATCATCGTCTATCCCAATAGATTTATAATGCGAAATGGCATCATCGAAAAGCTTGTGGCGGGCACTTATATCCCCAAGCAAGAATTTCGTCTCTGACTTGTTGGGCGCAAGGTGCAGTGCGATGTGAGCAAAAACACGGGCACTTTCATCATTATTCTCATTAGACAAAATATTGGCAATATCATGAAACGCCTGCGCCATACCATCATGCACAGTTTCAATGTTTTTGAATAAAGGTTCGATCTTCCCAGATTTGAGGCGATCAATCTTATCTTGAATTGCGCTCTGATCAGTGGTTTCTTGCAACACTTTATCATAAAGCGTCAGGGCTTTTGCCTGCAGCCCAACATGACCATAAAGATCCGCAATACGCTCAACTTCTGTATAATTAATATCTTCGACACGCAGCGCTTTATCAATAATTTTTTCTACAGCTGAATAATCACCAAGAAAATCAGAAATCAAAATTCCGTGATAGAGCTGAATAGTGTTACCGCGTAATGCCGAAAGTTCTACTTTACCCTGCGCGGCTTGCAGCCAGGCATGAATAAAAGGGCCAATAAACTGAAGCGTAGGGTCAGCAGGCGCCGATTTCAAAATAACGCTGGCTCTTTCGTAATCTTTACGATCAAACGCATCAACGATAAGGAAAATACTAACAATACTATTGACTGTGTCTTGACGTTCAAATTCTTTCGCAACCTCAAAGGCCTTTTTCGCGTCCCCAGAACCCATTGCAAGGATCATAGAGCGAACGCGCAACTCTTCGTTAGAAAGTGCAGATTGCGTAACCTTATCCAAAAAGCCTGATGCATTCACCCAGTCATGGTGAGCTTGCGCAAAACGGCTTGAAAGGTAACTGCCTGCGTCCAGGTCATTCGCTTGTGCTTGAAATGCATAACCACTAAGGGTTAAGCCAAACAAAAGGGACAGAAAAAATGGTTTCTTAATCATAAACGTTCTCAAATCTTACATATTGGGGTAATTCGGCCCATCTCCACCATAAGGTACAGTCCAATTAATATTTTGCGATGGATCCTTAATATCACAGGTTTTGCAGTGAACGCAATTCTGTGAATTGATCTGAAAGCGTTTCTCCCCGCCTTCTTCTATAATTTCATACACCCCCGCAGGGCAATATCGCTGCGCTGGTTCCGCATACTCAGGCAAATTGACCGAAATCGGAATCGATGAGTCTGTCAAAACCAGATGCGAAGCTTGCCCCTCCGCATGATTTGTATTGGACAATTGCACAGATGCAAGCTTATCAAACGTAATCTTTCCATCCGGCTTTGGATAATCAATCGGTGCATAATCCGCGGCTTTACCCGTCTGCGCGTGATCTGCATGGTTTGGAAGAGTTTTATCGCCCTTACCTCCTGTAAGCGTCTCAATCGCAGCATTAATAAGCCCGCTCCAAAGCCCCTTGTGAAAGCCAGGGCGAATATTGCGAACGGCCTTAAGCTCCGACCACACCCAACTTTGTTCTAAGTTGGTGGAATAGGCGACGCACTCTGTACCAAAATCTTCAGTCTCGGTAAAGTGTGCGTTGATGCTCTCTGCCGCAACCATGCCCGATTTCATCGCGGTGTGATTGCCCTTAATTTTAGGCACATTCAAAAACCCCGCTGTATCCCCAATCAAAACCCCACCCGCAAATGTCAGCTTAGGCAAAGACTGAAAGCCACCTTCAACCAATGCACGCGCCCCATAAGACACGCGACGGCCACCTTCTAACAAAGGTTTGATAGAGGGGTGCAGTTTAAATCGCTGCATTTCATCAAAAGGTGACAGGTAAGGATTTTTATAATCAAGCCCAACCACAAACCCGATAGAGATCATGTTGTCTTCCATATGATAAATCCACGATCCACCATATGTTTGCTTATCCATGGGCCAACCAATCGTGTGCTGACATAGGCCTTGCTTATGCTTGTTGGGGTCAATTTCCCAAATTTCTTTAATACCTAAACCATAGGTCTGCGAGTCACTGTTTGCGCGCAGATCATACTTCGCGATAAGTTGCTTCGTCAGCGAACCATGGCATCCTTCGGCAAAAACAACCTGACGCGCATGGAGTTCCATGCCAGGCTCCCCCTCAACATCACCTGTGGCAACACCAATCACGGCATCGTTCTTATATAAAATTTCTGCCGCAGCAAAGCCGGGGAAAATCTCAACGCCAAGGCCTTCGGCTTGCTCCGCGAGCCAGCGACATAAAGTCCCAAGTGATATAATGTAATTGCCTTTATTATGCATTTGCGGCGGGGTTGGCATCCAAAATGATCCGCCCTTGGTCAAAAATCGAAACTTATCCGAAGTCGCAGGGCAGGTCAGTGGCGCACCTTTATCTTTCCAGTCGGGAATCAACTCATCTAATGCCTTTGTCTCAAATACCGCGCCCGATAAAATATGCGCGCCAACTTCCGATCCTTTTTCAAGAATACAAACATTCAAATTCTCGTTCAGTTGCTTGATTTTAATCGCGCATGACAGGCCAGATGGCCCCGCCCCAATAATAACAACATCATAATCCATTGAGTCTCTGTCTGCTCTTATCGGCTCTGGCATATATGTCTTCCCTTTTTTGCTCGACTATCCTAATCTAATTTAACTCAAAAAACGTTAACAAACGATAGGGAATTCCTGAAAATGGATTCTGCATTGCGGCAAGAGGCTTTAACGGCCCTTCAATGGTACGTGGATCATGGTGTAGATATCACGCTGGGCGACGAATCGATTGACCGCACAGCTATAACCGAAGAGCCAGCATCTGTCCTTCACATGCCAACGGCGCAAAGTTTAGAGCAACCGCAACAACAAGCAGCCTTCCTCGGAACGTCCGATGCCCTAAAAGAAGCCATCGCCGCTGCAAAGCGTGCAACCACCCTCGAAGAACTACGAGAGGAAATTGCAAATTTTGAAGGCATATCCATCAAAAAAACCGCCAGTAATCTTGTCTTTTCAGACGGAAATCCTAATGCAAATGTTATGATGATAGGCGAGGCGCCAGAAACGGACGAAGACAGAAACGGAAAACCGTTCATGGGCGCAAACGGTCAATTACTTGATAATATATTGGCGTGTATAGGTTTGGATCGAAGAGCCGAAGACCCAGAAAAATCAGTCTATCTCTCAAATATCTTGAATTGGCGTCCTCCCGGTAATCGTACACCAACAGCGGCAGAAATTGAGCTGAGTTTGCCCTTTATCGAACGTCACATACAAATAACTAATCCTAAAGTATTGGTACTATTTGGCGGCGTTACGGCGAAATCATTACTCAGAAGCACACAAAGCATCTCAAAGCTTCGCAAAGTTCAACATGAGTATTGCACTTTAAATCAAGAACTTAAGGGGGATTTCCCTGCAGTACCTTGCATTGCGACATATCACCCATCCTATCTCCTGCGTTCTCCAGCCCAAAAAAAGCATGTTTGGGCTGATGCATTGAATTTGCATAAAAAGCTATCTTTATTGTAAAATATGGTTTACATAAGGAAAAAATAAACTAGACAAAGAACAGAGTGATATGTTCTATAGCGGGTATAATGAGAATGACTAGATTTTATAAATTAGCTGCGCAATTTTGCGTGTCGGCCATGGCAAGCATAATATTGCTTCTACCTGTCCAGGCCGCAGAGACAGTGCCATTGCCAAGGATAAAACCTGTGATGTTTGATAGTGTCTCAGCTGCACCGATCCCAAACGAAAAACCAATTTTTACAGGTGCACTTGAACCAAAACAACTAAAAATAAAAACATTTTTCAAATTGACGTCAAAATCTCAAAAATCAGAGTCACGAGACTCAAAAATAGAAACTGCCTTAGATTTTAAACCACTTTCTTCAAAACAGGCAAAGCTCTATAAAAAAATATTCGACACACAGAAAAACGGTGAATTCTACAAAGCAGACGAGATTATAAGTGCTTTGGGCGATGATCGCCTTTTAGGCCATGTCCAATATCAACGCTATATGCATCCTGCTTATAAAACATCCTATGACGAACTGGAGCAATGGTTAGCGGACAATCCCGATCACCCGAACGCACTTAAAATATACAAGCTAGCAGGCTTGAAAAATCCAGTAGCATCCAAAAATTTAAAAGCACCGCCGAAATATGGCACCCTTCCACAAATGCGTGAACCAATGATCACATATCCAAAACACTATGTGACATCTAAAGACAGAACACGTCTCGAGCAGCAGAAAGTCAATAAACTAACGCGCCAAATCGAAAGACTTGTTCGCGCAGGTAAAGCTTTAGAAGCAGCAAAATTGCTCCGTGATTCTAAAACAGCTGTGCTCATTGACAACGTTGAAAAAGACGAGCTTCAAACAAAAGTCGCAGCAGGATTCCTCTATCGCAACCGTTTTGACTCTGCATACAAACTAGCCGCAGATGCAGCAAATCGTTCAGGAAAGTATGTCCCACAAAGCGCATGGATCGCTGGCCTCGCGCTGTGGCAAAAAGGAATGTACAGCGATGCCGCCAGCTATTTCGAAACAGTAGGAGCGTCAGCATATTCATCAGGCTGGTTATCATCCGCAGGATATTTTTGGTCTGCCCGCGCACAAGAAAAAACAGGCAAAGGCAAACAATATTATGCTGCGCTCAATAAAGCAGCCGCACATTCACACACTTTCTATGGCCTGATGGCATCAAGCTTGCTCCAGAAAGACTTGCAAGTAAACTGGAAAAAACCAGATTACACGCTCGATCATGCAAAACTCATCTTGGCAAACAAAGCGGGTGAGCACGCAGTGAACCTTATAGCGGCAGGACAGTATGACCTGGCAGAGGCGGAGTTCATGCGCTTAAACTTCAGGAACGCCCCAGAACTTCGCGAAGCTGTGCTTGCTTATTCTGTGCGAACAGGCCTTCCACGCATCTCTGCTCGCCTGGGCAACCGTTCCGCACGCGAAGAGGGCGGATACTTCACCAGCGCCGTTTACCCAGAGCTACCATGGGAACCAAAAGGGTCATACAAGCTAGAACCCGCGCTCATCTATGCCATTGTACGCCAAGAGTCACGTTACGACCAAAACGCAAAAAGCCACAGCGGCGCACTTGGCCTCATGCAGATCATGCCGGCAACAGCCAAATACGTGGCAAAAAAACGCGGTTACAGCAAAATGCCAAATAACGTGAATCTGACAGACCCTGAATTCAACATGACCATAGGTCAGGATTACGTCGAATACCTCCTCAAAAACCGCCTTGTAAAAGGCGACGTCGTGTCCATGCTCGTCTCATATAACGCAGGCCCAGGCAATCTCCAAAAATGGCGTAAACGTATCGAAAGTAATGATGATCCGCTTTTGTTCATTGAAATGCTACCTGTTCACGAAACGCGTGATTATGTTGAGCGCGTCATGGCAAATTACTGGATCTACCGCAGCCGCGAAAGTAAAGACCTGCCAAGCCTCGCCGCACTCGCACAAGGAAAATCCGCCAGCTACGCCAGCATAATGACCGCGAATAGCCCTTATCAGCTATCATCAAATTAACCAGACCTTCTGTAAATTGAGTTTCTGAATGCGTAAAAAATACAGACCGCTCCCAAACTTAAATCAAGGTTTAGCAGACCCAAGGTCATTTTTTGACTCTGAGCGTTCTCCCTTAAGGCATCTATACGGTGAACTTCACAAATCACTAAAACAATCTGTTTCAAATTTTCAACGCTTGTTTGGAATAACGCAGGTGCGTGCAGGGCTTGAAATGGAGTTCTGGATTGCACCAAATCCAAAATCGGGCACTCAGTTTGCGGACGACATAAAAAGTGAAATGCGGGAGCAGTTTAAAAGAACGCGGAATAAACGAACACCAATGCAAAGCGCGTCCAAAAGAAAAACGGCACAAGATTTCAACACCCGCGAAATGATCATGGTAGAAATGCATGAACGCTTCCCCGATATTTTGGAAGAACGCTTTGCCGGAAAGCCAGTTTGGGGAAAAAAAGAGGGGTATTATGATGGCACAGAAAATTTAGAGCTCCGCATCAAACATGGCCCAATCGAAGATCTGTCGGAAAAACGAACAGCGGTTTTAAGCTTTCTGGCAGAACGTCTTTCCGCTCATGGATATCAGCCAGATGAGTTCTATTTTGAATGTAGGCAGCCAAATATAAGTTTCTGGGACAAAGAAGGTGATAATCTGTGTGATATTCTAATTTGTGATGGAATGCCTACGATGAAAAACCAAGGTTTTGCGCGTACTATCGCACAAGGCCTTTTGTTCGGAATGTCCTTAAATACATTAAACAGATATACTAGACGCAGCATAGAGCAGGTCTTTTCCTATCATGAGAAATATAATTATGTCGAAAAAATAGACATAACAGGAGAGCATCATTCAGGGTATGTGGCACATAAAACAGCGAATGAAGAGAATCGAATATATTCAGAAGGCTATGGACGTTTTGAAATTCGCAAACCCGAAAATTTCGGGCCAGATTTCGACCAAGAAGATTTTGACTTGCTTTTGCTGTTGGCTGTGTCAGGCGCAGAATTAAACATGCTCCAAGTGGCAACTATGATGCATAATGATGAGAAAGTTAAATTCAAAGTCAATCTTCAGTCTTTTCCTTTATTTGGTTTTCAACAAAAAGGCCCCGATGGAAAACATTCATTCAGAAAAATTGCAGCAAGTGCGTACATGGTGCTAGCAGAAGACATGGAGGATGCATATAGATTAAAGATAAAAGAATCTCATTTCCCGCCGCGCAGGATAGTCCAAATGGGGCGGCAAATGGGCTGGATCAGTCCTGATATCCTTCATTTAGACCAAATAAAGCAAGAAGAGTTTTTAGCTTTAAAAGAAAGAGTGATCTCAGCGTTCGAAGATATCCGGATCATAACGGATATAGACGATCAAAAATACTATGTCGTCCCACACGAAAAAGACATCCCTGGGCTGGATAAGATCATGAACAAAAACCCAATGAGCTGGACCGCTGGACTTGCTTCGCTTGATATGGGGTTTGAGCCAGCAATGGAAAAAGAGCATATAGAAGAATGCCTGACAATGTTAACAAGAGATAAAAAGTTTGCTAATGATATTTTGGAAGGTTTAATCAGGAAGCTGGTATCTGAAAAACCTGACCCTCTCTATGCGGGAAGAAAACAACACCCTGGCCTCTACATCTTTGGAATTAGCCCGCCCGAACAGCATCCAGATTATGATGAGAACATCTCTCTAAAAGAAGCGGCGCTTTCATAGTGTGAATAGATAGCTTTATGCATGAAGCTTAGGTTGAAAATATCGAAACTCTTTATCGGCCTTTTTCTCCCAGGGCCAAATACCATCCATTGAAGGCCAAATCATATGCAGCGCGTGAAAATCATCGCCCTCATAATACCACTGGCAGCAGCCCATGTACGCGTAATAATGTTTAGGATCAATGTCTTTAAATCCAACCTGTACACCCTCAAGAAAATCATTATAAAACTGACCAGCCTCAAAAACTTCACCATCTTTGAGACGGTAGTTATATTCATTCACTAAAAAATGCGCGGTATCTTTCTCTAGGCCACTGACCAAAACCTCTGGCCTGCCCGTCAATCTCTCAATACCCGTAGAATAAGTAAATGACGGCCCATCTTCATCTTCCTCAACATGCGTAACATGACATCCATGCTTGTCGATATTTTTTTGAATACGCGCATTATGCTCTTTTTTTGTTTCTTCAGCCATATCAAAATATACCCACTCCTATAAGAACGTCCATTCTAATCATAAAGGTTTAGCATATCATATAAATAACCGTCCGACGCATCTTCATCCCAAGGCCATTGTCCCGAAGTACTCGGCCAGATCATCTGCAAAGTTTTGAAATCATCGCCCTTATAAAGCCACTGGCAAGAGCCCATAAAATCGTTGTAATATTTTGAATTCATGGCTTTAAAGCTAACCTGAAACCCATCAAGAAAACCGTCATACATCTTATCAACCTCAAAAACTTCTCCAGCAACAATGCGTCGATTATAATTATTAATCATGTTGTGTGCGAGCTTTTGCCCAAGACCCGTAATGATAACCTCGGGCTGTCCTGTCGAAAGCCGAATTCCTGTGGAATAGGTAAAGCCTGTACCATCGCTATCTTCAAAAACATGTGTGACATGGCACCCATATTCATCAATATTACGCATTATTTTTTGTTCATATTCATTCATTATAAATCAAAGTCCTTTAATAAAGCCCTTTAATAAGGTGATTTCCTAATCATGTGATCAATTTCAGGCCATAAATTTGGATCACCCAAAGCAATAACCTTACCCACAGAGCTGAGAGTCAACGGCTCACCGCGCCAGTCTGAGATATGACCTCCTGCGCCCTTTATCACAGGCACAAGCGCAGCAAAATCATGCGGCTTCAGGCTCTGCTCAAACGCTATATCCATATAGCCTGAAGCGATCAAGCCATACATATAGCAATCACCCCCCCAGCCAAAATTACAGCCCGTCTCGAATATCTCGTACGCGCGTCCATATTCAGACATTTTTTCGAACATCTGCGGCGTCGTAGAGCCAATCACCGCGTCATGAAAAGAACCGCAAGAACGTGTCCGCACCTCTTTTCCATTCATCTTGGTTTTTTTGCCATCCCCAACCCAACGCTCCTTGAGGATAGGCTGATCAATAACCCCAAGCTTCGGCTCATCCCCTTCACACAGCGCGATCAAAGTTCCAAAAGTCGGACGCCCCATAACAAAACTCTTCGTCCCATCAATCGGGTCAATCACCCATGTCAGGCCGCTCTTGCTCTTAACAGGCCCAAACTCCTCGCCCAAAATGCCATCATCAGGCCGCTTTCGTGCCAAGAGCTCCCGCAGAGCCTCTTCGACCGCTCGATCCGCAATTGTTACAGGGCTGTCATCGTCTTTTCTCTCAACATCAAACGGCGCGCGGAAATATTTTTTAACAATTTTACCCGCCGTATCCGCCATCCTATTGGCAAGCGCTTTAAATTCCTGCATAAATACTCCTTCAAATTATTAAATAAGAATAGAGTGAAGCGATGAAGACAGTCAATGACATCCGTAATGAGTTCCTTGGGTTTTTCGAAAAACAAGGGCATACAATCGTGCCATCCTCCTCGCTCGTCCCGCATAACGACCCGACATTGATGTTCGTAAACTCTGGTATGGTGCAGTTCAAAGATGTCTTCACAGGTAAAGAAAAACGCGACTACAGCCGCGCTACTACATCGCAAAAATGCGTGCGCGCAGGCGGAAAGCATAACGACCTTGAAAATGTAGGCTACACCGCGCGCCACCATACATTCTTCGAAATGCTGGGCAATTTCTCCTTCGGCGATTACTTCAAAGACGATGCGATTGCCTTTGCATGGGAATTCGCAACCAAAAACCTCGAACTCCCCGCAGATAAACTCTGTGTCACCGTCCATTCAACAGACGAAGAAGCAGCAGCGATTTGGAAAAAAGTCGCTGGCCTTGCAGACCATAAAATCATCCGTATAGACACAGACGATAATTTCTGGCGCATGGGTGACACAGGCCCGTGCGGCCCGTGCACCGAAATTTTCTATGACCACGGCGAACACATTTGGGGCGGCCCTCCGGGCTCCCCCGAAGAAGACGGCGACCGTTTCATTGAAATCTGGAACAACGTCTTCATGCAATACGAACAAATCGACGCCGACACCCGCGTAGACCTGCCCGCACAAAGCGTCGACACTGGCATGGGCCTAGAGCGCATAGCTGCAACATTAATGGGCAGCAACAATAATTACGACATCGATATCATGCGCGCCTTGATCGAGCATTCAGCAGACCTCACCAGCGTTGCACCCGACGGTGACATGGCCGCCAGCCATAAAGTCATTGCCGATCATTTGCGCTCTGCCGCGTTCTTAATCGCTGATGGCGTCATGCCCGGTAACGAGGGCAGGGGTTATGTGCTCCGCCGTATCATGCGCCGCGGTATGCGTCATGCGCATTTGCTCGGCAGCCAAGATCCACTCATGCACAGATTATACCCAACACTGCTCGGTAAAATGGGCGAAGCCTACCCGGAGCTAAAACGCGCTGAAAGCCTAATTACACAAACATTAGAAACCGAAGAAAAACGTTTCAAAACCACTCTTGATCGTGGTCTAAAAATGCTGGATGAGGAAACAGAGAAACTCTCCGGCGGATCACAATTCCCCGGCGACGTAGCATTCAAACTCTACGACACATTCGGCTTCCCACTCGACCTAACACAAGACGCACTCCGCGCAAAAGAAATTGAAGTCGACACAGAAAAATTCGATGAATGTATGGAACAACAAAAAGCCCAAGCCCGCGCCGCATGGAGCGGAGCAGGCGGCGAGGCCACAGATAAACTCTGGTTCGAAATCCTCGAAGATGTGGGGCCAACCGAATTCCTCGGCTATGACAAAGACGAAGCCGAAGGGCAAGTTCTCGCAATCGTCAAAGACGGTAAGGTCGTCGATGCCCTCAGTAAAGGCGATGAAGGGGTTATCATCACCAACCAATCCCCATTCTACGCCGAGAGCGGGGGACAAGTAGGTGACAGCGGAACATTGACTGCAAATGATGAAACCATCGAAGTCACTGATACAAAGAAGCAGCTAGGCCAACTTTGGTTGCATGTTGTGAAAGCAAATGGCAACGTCAAAAAAGGCGATGCCGTACAGATGAAGGTCGACACAAACCGCCGTGCCGCAATCAAGTCAAACCATTCCGTAACGCACCTGATGCACGAGGCGCTCCGTCAAGTGCTTGGCGATCATGTTGCGCAGAAAGGCTCGCTCCAAGACGCGGAGCGCACACGCTTTGACATCAGCCAACCAACGGCGGTAAATGATGACCAAATCGCAAAAGTCGAAGAGATCGTGAACACCGAAATCAAAGCCAACACGCCTGTCACAACCCGCGTCATGCCGCTCGACGAAGCCCGCGAAGCAGGCGCAATGGCACTGTTCGGTGAAAAGTACGACGACGAAGTCCGCGTTGTGGCAATGGGGCAAGATAATTTTTCCATCGAGCTCTGCGGTGGAACGCACGTTGAAAAAACAGGCGACATCGGCGCGTTCAAAATCACATCCGAAGGCGCGCTATCCTCAGGCATACGTCGCCTCGAAGCTGTAACAGGTGAGAACGTCGCCAAATACGAGCAAGCAAAACAAGGTGCCGCGCAAGAAGTCATTGATAGATTGAAAGCTGATATTGAAAAGTTACGAGAAGAGCTACTCTCATTTGGCAAAAAAGATTTGGTTATTGCAGAAGACGATAAGGATGATCTAATTGCACATAAAAAAATGCTACAAAAAGAAATCTCCAACCTGAGACGCGCCGCTGGAGCAGAAACATTAGACGACGACATCAAAGAGATCAATGGCGTAAAATTTGTGGGCAAAGTCCTCGCAGGCTTCCCGCCCAAAGACCTCAAACCCATGGCCGATAATCTGAAATCCAAATTGGGCTCCGGCGTAGTGGTTCTCGTCGCCACAAACGAAGACAAAGCTTCCATTGTCGTCGGCGTAACAAGCGACCTAACGGAGCGCTATAACGCCGTCGACCTCGTAAAAATCGGCTCCGAAGCGCTTGGCGGCAAAGGCGGCGGCGGCCGCCCCGACATGGCCCAAGCCGGCGGTGCAGATGTCACTGCGGCGGAAGAGGCGGTTGAAAAAGTTGCAAATAATCTATGATACACTTGGTTCGTCATCGTACCCTGGTCTGCGTCCAGTGTCATCGTACTGCTGATAATCAACCAGCCTAATATCATCTTTACTGGCTTGCGCAAAGGAACGTGCATCAAGTGAAGGCCATTCACCTATATGAGCCATAATTCCTAACTCTTCGGCAGAGGTCATGTGCAAGTTCCATATGTCCATGACAGCCATACGCACGGCATTATCCCATTTCCCAAAAGGAATATTTTCTTGTTCGTAATACTCAATAGCGGCACGAATTTCTTCGTATTTTTCATGAGTGTCGGGATAAACGCCTT
>CAYGSA010000047.1:0-13159 GCA_964352375.1 uncultured Micavibrio sp. | reverse complement strand
TTCTTCGATATAGGCGTAGTCACTGAAGACTTCGTAATCGAAGCTGGATCGGCCTTTTTGATGAGCGATTTCTCCGAATTCGACTGCGCCGTAGGTGGATTGGATGTCGCTGTCAGGGAACATGGTTTGGATAAAATTTTTGCTGCAATCGAGGAAGAACTCACCGCTGACATTGATACAAGGTAAGTTGGTGAAGGGTTCTATGTTTTCTTCGTGCATGATTTCGGCGATGCGTTGCAGAACGCAGGGGAAGATGACAAGCAAGGTTGATTTGTTTTTCCTGAGTGTGTTTAGCAGATGGTCTACTTCGTTTTTTGTAATGTTTTCGAAGGGGACCATGGTGAACCCGAACAGGCGGTTGAGTGTCTTTGCGTGCTGTGCGTATGTGCCGGTGAAGTAAGATTTGAGCGGGTAGAATACAACGAAGTTTTCGCCGGGGTTCCAGCCGTTTCGTTTGAAGGAGTCGATGAAGCTGGCGGCGAAGATTTGGGCATCATTATAGTCAAGCCAGCGGAATGTTGGTGTGCCAGAGGTTCCGCCTGTGGAGAGGGATGTAAAAAAATCTTTTTCGATGAGGGTTTTTTTTAGAAATTCCATGGCTCGGGGGGCTTTGCCGTTTGGCAGAAGATCAGTTTTGCCTTCAAGGTGGCTGGACATGAAATCTTCGTTTCTGTCTTTGAGGTCTTGTTTTTCGGCTATGGGCAGGTGTGAGAAGGCGTAGTAGAAATCTTCGTCGGAGAGGTTCGGGGCAATTTCCAAGAACGCGTCGAAGCGGCCTTTGTAGAAGGCTGTGGTTTCGTTGGCGTGTTTTATGATGTCTATGAGCTGGCTGCGTCTGCTTTGCGTGCTTGCTTTGTGGCCGCGCAGGATGAGTTTATATCCCAGTATTTTTCGTAAAAATTTCATAGATCACTCGAGTTTTTATTTTGGTTTGTGTTTTAGCCGTCTGCGTTTATGCGCGAGATCAAGTCTTGGAGAACTTCTTCTGATTTCATGTTTGAGATTTGGCATGTACCTGCGGCAAAGTGGCCGCCGCCTCCATATTCTAGCATGAGGGCGCCAATGTCTGTTTTGCTGGAGCGGTCGAGGATTGATTTTCCTGTTGCGAAGACTGTGTTTTGTTTATTTTTTCCCCATAAGATATGAATGGAGATATTGCATTGCGGAAAGAGTGCGTAGACAACGAATCTGTTCGCGGCCCATATGGTTTCTTCTTTGCGAAGGTCGAGCACCACGAGGTTTTTATAAATACTTGCGCAGCGTTCGATTTGCTCACGAGCTTTTATTTGGTGTGCATAGAAAAGATCGACGCGCTCTTTGACGTCGGGAAGCTCAAGGATTTCGTTAATGTCATTATGCGTGCGGCAGAAATCAATGAGTTTCATCATAAGTTGATAGTTTGAGATGTTGAAATCACGGAAACGGCCGAGGCCTGTGCGGGCATCCATTAGGAAACTAAGGAGAACCCAACCTTCTGGCGCGAGAATTTCTTCTTTTGAGAAAGCGGCGGAATCGGCTTTGTCTACGGCGACCATCATATCATCGGTTACATTTTGAAATGCAGATGCACCGCCGAAATAATTGTATACTACGCGTGCGGCAGATGGTGCGTTGACGTCAATCACATGATTCTGAATTCCGCCTCCCACACGGCTTGCTTCGCTGCCATGGTGATCAAATGAGAGATAAGCCTCTTTGACGTAGGGCAGGTTTGTTGTGATGTCGTTCTCATTGACTTCGATCAAGCCATCTTGCATGTCTTTTGGGTGCGCAAACATTACGTCGTCAATCAGATCCAGTTCTTTCAATAATATGCCGCAGACCAAGCCGTCCATATCACTGCGGGTAATAAGGCGATATTTTTTGCCAGCTTCGGGCATGATTTTTTGGGCTTGGGACATGGATTTAAACTCCTGCTTAAGAACGAGGTGAAATTTTATAACGCAGTATTTTTATCATACCGTTTAACGGCACTTAAGAAAAGTTACTTTTTCTTTTGCGGGGTAGTCTTGAGTGTTTGGTCAATAAAATATAGAGGTCGGCGTTTTACCTCGCCGAAAACGCGGCCGATATATTCGCCGAGAATGCCGATGCTGAGGAGTTGTATGCCGCTGAAGAATGAGACGAGTACGGTGAGAGATGCCCAACCTGGAACATCTGAGCCTAAGAAGAGTGTTCTGGTCAGGATGTAAAATCCAAAGATGAAGGCAATTAGAGATATCATCAGGCCGAAGAAGCTGGCGAGTTTGAGAGGTGTGGTGCTAAAGCCTGCTATGCCTTCCATAGCCAAATTCCAGAGGCCTACATAATTCCATTTTGTTTCACCAGCGGCGCGTGGGGCGCGATTATATTGCAGAGCGACCTGTTTGTAGCCGATCCATGCGAATAGCCCTTTCATAAATCGGTGTTTTTCACGCAGTTGTATCAGGGCATCAATTGCTCGGCGGTTCATGAGGCGGAAATCACCAGTGTTTTTCGGGATTTCGACGTTGCTTGCGATGAAGTTTATGACGCAGTAGAAGGCATTGGCACTTGATTTTTTGAGCCATGTTTCGCCTTCGCGGAATTTGCGCTGGCCGTAGACGACGTCGGCTCCTGTGTCTTTCCAGATTTCTATCATCTCTGGTATGAGGGCGGGAGGATCTTGCAGGTCTGCGTCTAGGATAATGAGTGCGTCGCCTGCGCAGTGGTCTATGCCTGCGGTCATGGCGGCTTCTTTGCCGAAGTTGCGGGAGAGCGAGATGACCGTTACACGTTTATCTGATAGTTGGAGCGTATTCAGGTATTCTAGGGTTTTGTCGGTGCTGCCGTCATTAATGTAGATGATTTCAAAGTTGAAGTCTTTTAGCGCGTCAAGAGTTTCGCAAACGGTTTTGTGGCAAAGATTGATGACGTCTTCTTCATTGAAGCAGGGTATGATAACGGAGATGAGTTCTTTTCTTTTTTTTTGTGTTTTTTCAGAGGTCATGATCTTTTTTGAGTATGTAGACATCGTGGTAGACGATTTTGTCAGGATTTTTGTTATTTTGTGCAAATGATATATCTATTGTTACTGTATCTTCAAATATATAATTTTGCATGTTCTTTTTGAAGTTCTCGTTTTGGATCAGGAAATTATAATAGTTTTTGGTGCGTTCTTTTGTTGCAGGGTCTTGATATTGCGGGATTGTTATGACGCTTGGTTTGAAGCGTATCATATCCTCGGCGATCATGTCGACCTGGGCGAGCATTTGTGTTTTTAGCGCTTCGCGTGCCTCGTCGGTTTTTGCGTTTTTGTGTTTTTGATAGAGGCCGTAGAGGGGCCAGATTTGTCCGAAGCGTGAGCCGTTTTTCAGGTCGCTCATATAGGGGAGCGCACCTAAGGGGGCTTTGAAGTCGTATGTTGCGTAGGTTCTGTTCCAGGCCAATTCGTCTATTGTATCTATTAGGGGTTGGGCGAAGAATTGTCCGTCGGTTTGAAACTGTTTTTTTCCACCTGTTGTATAGGTCAGGCAGAGCATAGCTATAAATATTGTGCTGATCCAGAGGCGGATATCTCGGTGAGGGGTTAGGTATTTCGAGGCACCGTATATGCCGAGGAATAAGGCCGTTATCGCAAAGCCTAAAAGTGGAATGGCGTGGTAATGGAAGCCTTTGTTTTGAAGTATATAGGGGAAGACGCACAGGATACTGAGTGCTGTGCAGGTGTAAATAGAAGCTTTGATGTTTTTGTTTTCAATGAAAATTGTACAAATCAGGGCAAAAGCTGCAAAGGCCAAATAGAAGAGTCTTGTTGAGAGCGGGAAGGGTTTGTCGACGCTGTAGAGGGATACTACGATGGGTAGAATGTCCCAGAAGCTTGGCGTGAGTAGGGTTATTAAGATTAAATATGATATCCCAAAGATGAGAAGACCCAAGAAGTCTGGTGATTTTATACAGTTTTTGATTGAGCATGAGACGTAAAGGCGATGTATAAAAAAGGCAGCTGGGATCAGGGCGAAATGTGGCTTGATTGCTATGGCGATGCCGCCCATGATGATGCTGGAGATGCTTTCGAGTTTGCCTGGTTTATGGTTTGTGGTGATTAGATATTGGAATAAACACAGAGCAGGTAGGAAGATGAAGATTAAATGGTCTTTTGTCCCAAAAGATATTCCCATGGACCAGGTTTGTGCGATAAGAAATGCAGAGGTGATTATAGCTTTGTTATGTGGCAGCATTTTATAAAGCGTTATGTTTGCGATGGCTATGTACCCTAAAAAACAGACTAGGACTGATGTTTGTGGGTCTATCCCTAAATAGCTATAGAGCGGATAGGCGGGGATATACATCAGGAAACTGAGTGGGGGATTGGTTTCGTAGAAGTCGTTTGTATAGGTTCCGCCTGCAATAAACCTGTCTAGGCATTGTAGGAGCCACCCCATATCAACGTCCATAGGAAGGTCTAGATATAATTTTGACCAGATAAATGTTGATGCGATAAGGATTGCCGCCGTTATTGCGGGGTGGTATTTAAAGTCTTGTTTTAGTTTTTCAAGCATCTGGATACGTTATGCGAGCCCTGCTCAAAAGTCATTATAAAAGTTTTTCTCGTTTCGGTTTTGTCGGGACTTTAAACACGGCGCTCGATTTTTTTGTGTTTTTTGTTCTGTATAATATATTTGGTATCTGGTTTATTGTGGCGCACCTTCTGGCGTTCGGCATTGCGCTTGCGAACAGTTTTTTGTTTAATGCGCTTTGGACGTTTAAGAATTTAAAACGTGATCAGCTGGTTACACAAGTTTCAACGTTTATTCTTATTGGATTGATTGGGTTAGTGATTAGCACGATCGTGATTTATGTGGCGCAGAAATTTATGTGGGTTTATCTTGCAAAAATTTTGGCGATGGTTGTGTCGCTTATCTGGAATTATGTTGGCTCATGGTTGTTTGTGTTTAAGGATTGAGCTTGTAGACGTCATATTTTAATATATGCGCTGCGCTGAGAGTTGTGCCTTTGAAATACTCGGCGCGGTCAAATTGGAGATCTTCTATTTTTGTATAGTTTTGGCTGAAGAAAGATTTTATGTCGGGGTGGCCTCCAAAAAATTCCATAAAGTTAAATATTTGAGTGCCGACGGGTAGGTCTTTTGCCAGCAGTATTATGCTTGGTTTATAGGTGTTTAAGTCTTCTGCCACGTAGTTGATAAACCGTTTCTTTGTTTCTGTGTGTTGCGCGGGGTTTTTAATGATTTCGGGCAGGAACCAGAGGCTTGGAAAGCGGGTTGCGTGAGTGTAGCCCATGCGTGCGGCAGTGGGGTTTATGATTTCTATATCGTCGTGGAACGCATAGAATGTGCATGGTTTTGTGCAGTGTTCTTCTAAAAATAATGCTAAGGGTAAATTGAGGATATCATTTTGTTTCGGAAAATTTTTGTTTAGCGGGCTGAATATTTTGATTGCGCCGCTCAGAATAAATATTGGAATGATGAGTGCGAAAATTGGTGCTTTTTTTGACTGTGTTGTCATGCGGAAGCTAAAGGACATTGAGAGGCCGAGTAAGAAGAAAGCGTAGGCTGGAACCAAGTGGTTATAGAATCCTTTCATTTGTACATAATATGGAATCATGCAGAGCAGGCAGCTTAGGTGGAGCCAGATTAAGAACCGCTTTTTGTTTTCTGGCATGTCTTCGCGAAAGAGTTCGAACATGAGTATGCTGATATATAAAACCAGGTGAATTTGTGAGGCGTTGATGATTTGTATCAAGTTTTGGCTGCTGCTGGTGTAGAGGGTTAAAACATCAGGCAAAATTGTTGTGATAAAGCCGGGGAAAAAGGTTGCTGTGGCTGTGATATAGAGCAGAGTCATTATTGCAAGTGCTATGAAATCCGGGTGGATTATGACTTTCAGTGTTCTGTGGTTTATGGCGCGATAGATCAGGAATATTGTCGGGATCAGGCCATAGTGGGGTTTTATCAAAATACATGTCGCGCCAATTATGAGGATGGGCCAGAGTAGTTTGTTTTTGATGGGGATTTTTTCTGTTAGGGCGTACTGGCACAGCACGAATGGAATGAGTGCCATTATGATGAAGTGCTCTCTATCTGAGAAAAAGACGCTGGTGGCCAGAGTTGTTGCAATGAGATGGGCGAGGAGGAAGGTCGCTTTTTCGATTTCGCTCAGGTGTGTGAACGACTTTAAAACAGCCTGTACGCAAAGCGCAGAGACGATGACCAAGATTGATGTAACATAGAAAGAGCCTATAGAGATGGGCATTTCGGTTAATTTTGCCAATATAACGTGCGGTGTGTAGATCAGGATATTAAGCGGGGGATTGGTTTCGTAAATATGCGTTACGAGGTTTTGACCGTTCAAGAGACGCTCTGCTGCCATGAGTAGCCACGAGATATTTCCGTTGACCAAATATTGTCCTTGTATTGTTACCCATGGCCAAAGGATGCAGATTAACGCAATTGAGAATGTTATGGGCAGCAGGATTTTCTGGTTCATTTTGTGTAAACATCCCACGTTAGTATATAAGGGAAATCGTATTTTGTATCTTTATAAAAAAAGGCGCGGTCGAGCGTCAATTGGTTCGTTTTTTGATATGCGCCGAGCGTTTCTCTGAATTCAGGGGATACGGAGTAACAGTCGAGAAAGTTTTCTTCTGTTTTGGGGACGAAGATCAGAGATGGGTTATGGGTTTTGATATCTTCGGCAATGTATCTTGAGAACCGTATTTTTGCTTCTGGCGTAATTTGCGGTTGGAACCAGAAAGCAGGGAAGCGCGTGGCGTAGATGTGGCCAGAGTAGTAGGCGATCTGGCTTACGATATCCATGTTTTCATGCAGCATATAGAAGCTGCATGGTGCGGTGCAGTTTTCATTGATGTAGTTTGTTATTGCGTTGTTTTTGTAGTCATTATGCGTTGGATAATCGGGGCGCAGTGGCGCGAACATATAGGCGCAGACGAAAATGGAGATCAAGAGAAAATGGGGCTTAATCTTTGGAATGCTAGCGAACAGCGCAGGAAAGAAGAGCGCGTAGAAAGGAAGGAGGTGATAGCTGAAGCCTTTCATCTGGATTGTGAAGATTAATAAGCATATCCCTGCGCAGAGGGCGATGAGCTTTACACTGTCATCTTTTGAGAGGATTGTGCATCCAATGCAGAGGACTGCCCAGAGGGGAGCGAAGATTTTGAGTTTTGCGATAACGCCGCTTTGGTTGTTATAGCCGAGATAAAATTCTATAATATCAGGTAATATTTGGGTTATGAAGTCGTTGAAGAATGCAAACGTCACTGCAAGATATATTAGAGATGATGCTGCCAAGAGGATGAAATCCATGTCTTTTGCGATCCAGAATTTGCGTTGGTAACGCATGCGGTGGAGGATCATAAAGACGGGGATTAGCCCGAAATGTGGTTTTAGGAGCAGGGCGAGGCTGCCGAGCATCAATATGCTTAGTTTTAGGGCTGTATTTACAGGTTTTTTGTGTGTGATAGTGAGTTGTATTAGAATAAAGGGGAGTGCCATGATGGCGATGAAATGATCGCGTTCGGCGTAATAAAGGCTGGGGGTGATTGTTACTGATGCCAGAAATGCCAGTGTCAGTATTTTATTATGTGAGAGTTTATGTGTTGCATATGCCGCAAATCCGATCAGGATGAGTGTGCCCCAGAAAATTAGATGATAGCTTGGTATGTTTGTTAGCTTAGTTAGAAAAATGAAGGGGGCGTAGACTAAAATGCTTAAGGGGGGATTTGTGTCGTAACAGCTGCTGGTTAATGTTCCACCGCCTATGATGCGATCAGCACATAGGCTTAACCATGCCACATCGCTGTTTACGCTCATCTGGCTTTGGATGTAAATCCACGGTAAAAGGAGGAGCGTCACCACTCCCCAATACATTAGATTATTAACTTGCTTCTTTTTCTGCTGGTTTGTCTGCATCCGCGTCTACGGCTTCTTTCAGCGGGTTATCAGCCTTTTTTTTCTTTTTTTTGCTTTTAGACCTTTTATATTTCGGCACTTCGCCATCATTTACGGTGGCTTCTTCTACTATTACTTCTGTTACGTCATCCATGTCAGGGACTTCGTACATTGCGTTGAGAAGAAGACCTTCGATTATGGAACGCAATCCACGAGCGCCTGTTTTGCGTTCGACGGCTTTTTTAGCGATGGCAATAAGCGCATCGTTTGTAAAGGTGAGTTCAGCGTCTTCCATGTCAAAGAGTTTCTGGTATTGTTTAACCAGAGCATTTTTGGGTTGCGTTAGAATTGTGACAAGGGCTTCTTCATCAAGATTTTCCAATGTCGCAATTACAGGCAAGCGGCCAATGAATTCTGGGATTAGCCCGTATCTGTGTAAATCTTCTGGCTGAAGGTCTTTCAGAATTGTTCCGACGTCGCGCTCTTCTGGGCCTTTGACTTCGGCGCCGAATCCTATGGATGTGCCTTTGCCGCGCTCGGCAACGACTTTTTCGAGGCCTGCGAAGGCTCCACCACAGATGAACAAGATGTTTGATGTGTCGACTTGTAGGAATTCTTGTTGTGGGTGTTTGCGACCACCTTGTGGAGGAACGGCAGCGACTGTGCCCTCCATGAGTTTGAGGAGGGCTTGTTGCACGCCTTCGCCTGAGACATCGCGTGTTATGGACGGATTATCTGATTTGCGTGAAATTTTGTCGATTTCATCAATGTAGACAATCCCTTTTTGCGCGCGCTCAACGTTGTAATCAGAAGATTGCAGAAGCTTGAGGACAATGTTTTCAACGTCTTCACCAACATAACCAGCTTCAGTCAGGGTTGTTGCGTCCGCCATTGTGAAGGGAACGTCTAGAATGCGCGCGAGCGTTTGTGCAAGAAGTGTTTTACCACAGCCTGTTGGGCCGACGAGCAAGATGTTTGATTTGGATAGCTCGACGTCGCTGTTTGTCTCGTCGCCATGTTCAAGGCGTTTATAGTGATTGTGAACGGCGACAGATAGCACGCGTTTGGCATCTTCTTGACCGATGACGTAATCGTCGAGAACTGCTTTGATTTCGCTTGGTGCGGGAACGCCGTCGCCTGTTCGCACCATTTGTGTTTTGTCTTCTTCGCGGATGATATCCATGCACAGTTCTACGCATTCATTGCAAATAAAGACGTTTGGCCCTGCGATGAGTTTACGGACTTCGTGCTGGCTTTTGCCGCAGAAAGAGCAGTAAAGGGTGTTTTTGGACTCTGATGAACCGGAGGATGAATTACTCATGATGTTCCTTTGTAAACTTTTATATCTTCAATCTGCCAATTGCCAGCCGCTCGCGCAAGCCCCTATCGAAATTTTGTCCAGATTATCTTGTAATTTTATTCATTCGCTATAAGTTTGCGCGTTATGAGCGAAACACTAGAAAATTTAGTTGAGAATTTTGACCTGTTTGATGATTGGGAGGAGCGCTATCGGTATCTGATTGATATTGGCCGCGCTTTGCCGCATCTGGATGAGGCAGAGCGCACGGATGAAAATTTGGTGCGCGGCTGTACGTCGCAGGTTTGGATGCTGGCGGATGTTCATAATGATGTTTTTCACCTGCGTGCAGATAGTGACGCACATATTGTACGCGGGCTTGTTGCGATTCTTATGGCGGCTTATAATGGTAAACCACTAGACGATGCGCGCGCTGTTGATATTGATGCTGCGTTTAAAGAGATTGGCTTAGACCAACATCTGAGCGCGAACCGCCGCAGCGGGTTTACGGCGATGGTGGAGCGGATTGCTCTGCTTCTTGAGCAGCCTTTAGTTCACTCTTAAACCCAATTGTATTGAGGACATCTGCGAAAAGTTGATCGGCGTCATCACGCTGAGCGCCACTGATTTCGGCTTCTACAGACATGATGGATTGATCTGCGACCCAGAGTTGGGTGATCAGGAGCGATTCATCTAGCCCTTTTTTCGCCAAGCCGACAAGGCCCGTGTGGCGATACTCCTCTTGTTGGTTGCTGCTGATGTTATAGGTTTCGATGACGGTGTCTTTGACCATGGCGGTTACAGTATTTTCCATGACGTCGGTTGTGAATTGCTCAAACATTGCGGGCGTTGCGGGGTTGCAGATGATTTCGAAGCGTACGGTTGTGTCGAGGTCGAAGACTTGTGTGTATGAGATGAGGTTGAAGCATGTTTCTTGGTTATTGGGGTCTTCGCACTGACGCGTCATGTATGGCTCTGATGGGAAAGTTGCAGTGAATTGGCAATAGTCGGGTGAATAGTTTGGGGTTGTTAGTTTTTGTGCTTGTTTTGTGACCTCTGGTTTCGCGGCAGGTGCTTCGCTGGCTTGCTCTTGGGCGAAAGCGGGGAATGTTATAAAGAGTGTAAGTAGGGCTAAAAGTCTCATGTTTCGGGCCTCCATGTGCTCGGGTCGGCTTTGGTTTGTTCGCCGGTTGCCATGTTTTTGATTTCGCCAAATTGCGCGAACCAAACGTAAGGGATCTTCTTTTTGTCGGCGTGTTTTAAGACGCGGTCAATTTTCTTTGTGGGTTTGTGATAGGTTTCGACGTTGATGTTATTGCTGCGTAAATCTTGCGCGATTTGCATCATTTGTGAATATTGATCTTCGTTTTCGCAGGCGACCATCACTGTTGCAGGGGATACGCCGAGCTCTGGCAGTTTGCCCTGCATGCGGATGCGCTCGAATAATCTTGAAAAGCCGATGGAAATTCCAACGCCGGGAAGCTTTTTGTTGATGTAATTGCTCGCGAGGTCGTCATAGCGCCCGCCTGAACAGATGGAGCCATAGGATGGGTCGTCGAGGAACACGGTTTCGTAGACTGTGCCTGTGTAATAATCGAGGCCGCGCACGATGGAGAGGTCAGCGACAACTGCACCGTCGGGGAAGTGGGATAGTTGATCCATGACGAAGGCGAGTTCTTCGATGCCTTCGTCAAAGCTTTGATTGGTAATGCATTCTTTTTTAATTGGTTCGATTTGTAATTTGAAATCCTCTGCAGAGTAGGCTTTGATCATTGCAATTCGTGTTATTAAATCATGGATTCCTTCTGTTGCATCTTCTAATCGTTTGTAAGTTTCTTCAGGCCCAACTTTTTCTATTTTGTCGACTATTCTTAGGACCTCTGTTTTATCTTCAATACTCCAACTATCTAGTAAACCTAACAAAATTTTACGATTAGAAATTCTGATCTGGATTTTTTCATCTTCCATACCAGGCAAAGACGAAAGGATTTCCCAAATAATCGCGGGCATTTCGGCGTCGAAGTGCAGCGGGAGGTCATCGACATTAATCACATCGATATCACATTGGTAGAATTCACGGAAGCGGCCTGATTGAGGGCGTTCACCGCGCCAGACGCGTTGGATTTGATAGCGTTTGAACGGGAAAATCAGGTTATTGAAATGCTGCGCGGTGTATCGTGCCAGTGGGACGGTTTGATCGAAGTGGAGCGCGAGGCGTGCTTCTTTATCGCCTTCCTCTTTGTGCAGGCGTTCCAGCACATACACTTCTTTGTCCACGTCTGCACCGCCGTCGCTGCCCTTGGCGTTGATCACGTCTAAGGTTTCGACGCTGGGGGTTTCGATGTTGCAGAAACCATAGCGCTCGAATGTTGTGCGGATTTGGTCGAACCAGAGTTGTTCTGCGCGGCGGATCTCGGGGAGCCATTCGGGAAAGCCGCTAACGGGCACAGGCTTATGGATTTTCTTTTTCTTACTCATGCTTTTGTCTTACGGGATGGTGGGATTTAAGGCAAGCGCCAATTCGGGCGGATGAAGTGGCAGGTATAGCCGTTCGGGTATTTCTGGAGGTAATTCTGATGGCCTTCTTCGCCTTCGTAGAATTCTTTGAGCGGTGTGACTTCGGTGACGATGGGGGCGTCGAATATTCCTGCTTTTTCTGTTTCGGCGATCAGGGGTTTGGCGGTTTCGGCTTGGGCGTTGTCGGTTGTGAAAATTGCTGAGCGATATTGCGAACCTACGTCGTTGCCTTGTTTGTTCAAGGTTGTCGGATCGTGGATTTGGAAGAAGAATTCCAAAACCTTGCGATAGGTTGTTTGCGCGGGGTCGAAAGTGATTTCTATGGCTTCGGCGTGGCCTGTGTCACCGATGCATATTTCATTGTATGTGGGATGGGCTGTGTGGCCGCCTGTGTAGCCAACGCGCGTTGCGGTGACTCCTGTTTGTTTGCGGAATAATTCTTCCATGCCCCAAAAGCAGCCGCCAGCTAAAATTGCTTTCTCAGTCATTTCCTTTTGCTCCTACAGTTCGTTGTTATTTTTGAAAACGAACAATACTGCGTATTGCTTCTGATCCTAAAATATTAAAATATTCGTCGTCGTTTGCGCCTGCTGAAGAAACAAAATCAAACGACTTTACATCTTTACTCAAATTATCTTTCCTCGAATAAGTCGGTGAGTTGTTTGGTTAAGGCTTCGGCTAGGCTGTCTGCGTCGGAAATTGTGATCGCGTTTTCGTAATAACGTGTCACGTCGTGGCCGATACCTATGGCGGTGAGTTCAACGGGGGATTTCTTTTCTATGAACTTAATCACGCCGCGCAGATCCATTTCTAAAATATTTGATGGGTTTACAGATAAAGTGGAGTCATCAACGGGGGCACCGTCGGAAATGACCATCATGATTTTGCGTTCTTCTGGTCTGCGGGAGATTCGGTTATAGGCCCAGACGAGCGCTTCGCCGTCGATATTTTCTTTAAGGATGCCTTCTTTTAGCATTAGGCCGAGGTTTTTGCGCGCGCGGCGAATGGGCGCGCCTGCGGCTTTATATATAATGTGTCTGACATCGTTCAGGCGGCCCGGTTTTTCGGGGCGGTCACTTTCGAGCCAGAGTTCGCGTGATTTTCCGCCTTTCCATGCACGCGTCGTAAAGCCGAGGATTTCGGTTTTCAGGCCACAGCGCTCGAGCGCGCCTGCGATCACGTCGGTTGTCATCGCGGCGATGGCGATGGGGCGACCGCGCATAGAGCCTGAATTGTCGATAAGAAGCGTGATGATCGTATCTTTGAACGGGGTTTCTTTTTCCTGTTTGAATTTGATCGGTACGGTTGGGTTTGCAATCACGCGGGCGAGGCGCGCGCCATCAAGGATGCCTTCTTCGCAGTCGAAATCCCAGCTGCGACGTTGTTTCGCAAGGAGTTTGCGTTGCAAGCGATTGGCAAGTTTTGTTGTCAGATTTTGTTGATTGGCAAGCTGGCTG
>CAYGSA010000046.1:0-13284 GCA_964352375.1 uncultured Micavibrio sp. | reverse complement strand
GAATCATATCTCAACGCGTTTGGGAATCCTGAAAATTAATAGGTCCTGAGCCTAGCCTGATATCTCTTATGTCTACTGGTTTAGCTGGTCTCATGAATCATTCTCTATTTTTATATTTTATGTCAATTTTATTTCTATGTTCTTTCGCTTAGACTTGGTTATTATGGGGATATGAAATCAATGATCCATAATAATGATCACCCTGTGCAGGCGCAGATTGAGAGTGCGGGGGTGTTTGATCGCTCGCAGGCGTTTCGGGTGGTTTCTGATTTTCAGCCTGCTGGCGATCAGCCGATGGCGATTAAGACGTTGAGTGAGGGGATTCGTGACGGGCTTACGGATCAGACGTTGCTGGGTGTTACGGGGTCTGGGAAGACGTTCACGATGGCGCATATTATTCAGGAGCTGCAAAGGCCTGCCCTTATTCTTGCGCCGAATAAGACTCTGGCGGCCCAGCTTTATGGGGAGTTTAAGGCGTTTTTTCCTGATAATGCGGTTGAGTATTTTGTTTCCTACTATGATTATTATCAGCCTGAGGCCTATGTGCCGCGCTCGGATACGTTTATCGAAAAAGACAGTAGCATTAATGAACAGATTGACCGGATGCGGCATGCGGCGACGCGTGCGCTTTTTGAACGGCGGGATTGCATTATCGTGGCTTCAGTGTCGTGTATTTATGGGATTGGTTCAAAAGAAGATTATATGGCTATGGCTTTTCCTGTGACGCAGGGGCAGGTGATTGATCGGGGAGAGTTGATCGAGAAGTTGGTGGAGCTGCAATATAACCGCAATGATATGGCGTTTGAACGGGGCGCGTTTCGCGTACGCGGTGATACAGTTGAGGTTTTTCCGGCGCACTTTGAAGATCGGGCGTGGCGGTTTGATATGTTTGGTGATGAGATTGAGAAAATTGTTGAATTTGACCCGCTGACGGGGGAGAAATTCGAAGAGCTTGAGGGCGTGCGCGTATTTGCGAACTCGCATTATATTACGCCAGGGCCAACGATGCAGCAGGCGATTGGGCGGATTAAGGCGGATTTGAAAGAGCGTCTTGCTTATTATGAGCGTGAGGGGAAGCTTCTGGAGGCGCAGCGTCTAGAACAGCGTACGAAGTTTGATATTGAGATGTTGATGGCGACGGGTTCGTGCAAGGGAATTGAGAATTATTCACGGTATTTAACAGGTCGTCCGCCGGGGGCTGCGCCGCCGACTTTGATTGAATATTTGCCGGATAACGCGCTCATGTTTTTGGATGAGAGCCATGTGATGATCCCGCAGTTGCGGGCGATGTATAATGGTGACAAACAACGCAAGGGGACACTGGTGGAGCATGGTTTTCGTTTGCCTGCGGCAGTGGATAACAGGCCGCTGCAATTTGAGGAGTGGAATGCTTTGCGTCAGCAAACGGTTTATGTGTCGGCGACGCCTAGCCCGTGGGAGCTTGAGCAATCGGGTGGCATATCTGCGGAGCAAGTTGTGCGTCCTACTGGGTTGATTGACCCGCCTGTAGAAATACGGCCGACGAAAAACCAGGTTGATGATTTGATGCATGAGGCGAGGGAGATCATTGCCCAGGGTGGGCGTTTGCTCGTGACGACGTTGACCAAGAAGATGGCGGAGAATTTGACCGAGTATCTGAGCGAGCACGCGATTAAGGTGCGGTATTTGCACTCTGACGTTGATACTCTGGAGCGGATTGAGATTATCCAAGGCTTGCGTGCGGGAGAGTTTGATGTGCTGGTCGGGATTAACTTGCTGCGAGAGGGGCTGGATATTCCTGAATGTATGCGGGTGTGTATTTTGGATGCGGATAAGGAAGGGTTCTTACGCTCTCGTACGTCGCTTGTTCAGACGATTGGGCGTTCGGCGCGCAATGTCGATGGGAAGGCGATTTTGTACGCGGATAAGATTACAGACAGTATGCAATATGCGATTGATGAAACGGCGCGCAGGCGTGAGAAGCAGATCGCCTATAATGAGGCGTATGGCATAACGCCGACGACGATTAAACGGAATGTCTCCAAGGCGTTTGATCATGTATTTGATCAGAAGGACGGGGCTGGGGCTGGCGCTCGGACTCTTCATGATAGCGCGATTCAGGAGTTTATTCATGATCCTGTGAAGATGCGGAAACATATTGAGGCGCTTAAGAAGAAGATGCTTGCCGCTGCCGGGGATTTGGAATTTGAGGAAGCTGCGCGTTTGCGTGATGAGATTAAACAGCTTGAGGACAAGGAGTTGGGCGTTTGATGTTATGAATATAATTTTGTTTTGTAGATTTATTTTCCAAACAACGCTATGGTTCTTAAAGATAAATGGGAGAGTAGCATATGTCAGAAGCATTTTTGAAGGCCTGTAAGTGGCTGATTTTGGTGGAGTGTGCGATTGTTGGGACGACGGCGTTTATTATTTCTGATGCGACAGGTTCGATAGCGCCGATTATGGTTGGTGTTTTGACGTATGGTGTTGTTTATATTATGTCCTATTTTTGGAAGGAATTTCGTGACAAGTTGCTTTTGATCAGTATCGGGCTTTTCCTTGTTTTAACGTATGTTTCTACATATGCTCCTATGGCTTTATATGTCCTTTTGGGATGGCCTATGGAGGGATATAATGAGTTTTATCTTTGGGGCGTTACGGTTGGGATCATTGGTGTGCCGATTATGACTTTGGTTTTTTACAAGCTTGATTAAAATATACTCTGTTTGTTAGTATGTTGTTATTGCAGATAGTTCCCTTGTTTGAGGTGCGTTGCAGCACATAAAAATCACTAAATGTTAGCGCTGAACGCTAGGCTTGTGGTATTATGTAACTATGACACGTTTTAAGATGCGCATATTAGGTGCCATCCCGAACGGACGAATAGGTCAGGAGTTTTGTTATAGTTTTGTATTTATTTTAAGTTTTCTGACCTTATCGGGGTGTGTTACCTCTTCAAATCCGGCTCCGCTGGCACCGGTTCCACCGATAGCGAATCACAACTCTATTGAAGACCAAGATGCCCCTCTCTATGCTGCGCATTATTTTGCACCCCAACAAGATTACATGAAGCTTGATCAAGCCGTTGAAGCGATTAGAGAACAGCCTTTGGATGCTGAAGAAGTGCTTGCCTTGAAGGGCGAATCTGATTCTAAGAGCGGCTGCCGTTTAAAGGATCGTTTTGACCGTAAAGCGCTTATTGCCTATGAATGGAGTCGTAATCGTATGGCATTAGATGTGGATGGAATTGTCGGTGGATCTGGGGATTCCGGGATGCGATTGGAGTATAAAGTGAGGCTGCAACCAGAAAAAACCAAGAAACAAAAATGTCGTTATAACGCCCGCTGGCAGGGGCTTTTAGGGTCAGGTTATAACGAGTTTATCGTGCGTAAAGATGATACCGTCTGGACGGAAATACGCCAGAAGCGGAGTGAGGGCGTTGAATTTATTAGCTCCTTATTCTAGTCCTTCCTCTTGTCATTTCTGTTTTTTCAAGGTAGTAATTATCTAGTCTATTAAATCTGTTATGTTGATTTTTTTAAGTGGGTGCCGTACTATGCACTTTCTAACATTCTGTGTGTTTCTGCGTAAAAAATAAAGAATTTTAAAGGAATTTATTATGTCTCGTTCGCTTTTACGTGTTTCACTGTTTGCCCTTCCTTTTTTTCTAACCGCGTGTGGTGATGGTTGGGAAGCTCAAAAAACAACTGAATTTAGCCCGTATGGTAATAATCGTACAGCGGGATCTGGTATTGTGTATGTGCGTGCACGTTTGTTGCCTCAGAAAGATTTGAAGCTTGAGCCTGAGCTTAAACCAGTTGAAAAGGTGCAGGAACTTCCTGCGGCTCCTGCTGAAGCGGTTGAGCCAGCTTTAAAAGCCGAGAAGATATTCTCAGAAGCACAAACAAAGGGGCAGTCATCTAAAGCTCTATCAACTTCTTCTGACGGTGAGGATCATACGAATGCCGAGATGAGCGAACATAGTGAAAAACATGCGTCTATAGAAGAGACGGCTCCGCTTTTATCTGTAGTTGAGCCTGAGAGTTATAAAATTAACAGATATATTCCTTCCAAGACACTTTCAGAGATTAGAGAAAAATCGCAAGATCATGATGATCGCGATCATGTTGTTGTCGGGACGCCTATTGATGCTGAGGATGTCTTAAATCATACTATTGCCCGCGATGAGGCTGTTAACCTTACTGTTCCTGAGCATGTTCGTGAGAAAGAATCTTTGGGTTTTGAAAGTGGTTTAATGCATAGTGAGCTTTCTCCACAGGCTGGAGATGTTCTTGAAGATGTTGTTCAGATTGAGACTGGGAGAGAATATCTTGCGGAGCAGACCTTGAGCCAGCCGATTAAAGAGATTGTTGCGCCGAAGAGAGATCGCCGAGCTATTCTTTCTGTTGGGGAAGAAACTCTGGATGAAATTTATAGCAGCCCGTTTTAGTCTATCTTTTATGTTGTTGTTTTAGAACATTTATTCTGTGTTGTTTAAAGTTTTAGATAATTTCGAAACGATACCAATGGACATCCCGTCCCTTTCCATATTATCATAATTGTATAAGCGTTCTCTTGTGGCGCATGAGTTTAACCTGGTTTCGAACCCGTTAAGCTAAGTACTTATTATTTTATAAGTGCGCTTTATTTAAGCATATAAAAGAAAGGTTTTGGGATATGTCAGTGGACGTGGAAACTATAGTAGCTATATCAATTATGATGGCTGTTTTTTCGGCAGTTGCAGCGATTGGGAGTAGCTTGGTATTGGGTGCTGGTTTTGAGCGTTTACGCTCGGGCTTTGAAGTTATTCGAAAGCAAACCGGCTTTTTTAGTGATGCTATTCATCGGCTTGAGGAAAAGATGGAGGTTGTTGATCAACAAACCGGACAATTCTCACGCTCTATTGAGGTGATGGAAACCAAGGTTCAAAATGTTGGTGATCAGGCAAATGCCTTTACAAGTTCTGTTCAAAGTCTTGAGCGTAAGGTTGAAATTGTTGATCAGCAAGCTGGTTTCTTTGGTGATGCTATTCATAAGCTTGAAGAAAAGGTTGAGCAGGTTTCTGATCATGAAAATGTTCTTCATGAGAGAATTGAGAAACATGCTGATGCTGATGTTATCAGTGTAGGAAAAACCGAAGCTCTGGTTTCTCATGCGGAGCAGTTGCTCAATAAAATGGGGGCTTTGGCAGAGAAGATGTCTGAAGACAAGGATGATTATACAGCGCCTGTTCATAATGCTGAATTTGATGAGGCCTTTGTGCACTATTCTCAGGTTCATTAATAAAAATTATAACTTTTTACAGGAGGCCTTCATGGCCTCCTTTTTTACTGGCAAGCGCTCTTAAAGCCAGCTAAAGTGTAAAGGCTTGTAAAAACTGGATTTTAGGAGTTGTTTTTGCCTTTATCATTTACATTTTTGTTATGGTTTACCGTCTCTGCCTTGCTTTTGGGGTTTTGGTTTTGGTCTATTCATGTTGTGTTGCGTCAGAAGCGCGCATGGAAGTTTTATGCTGAGAAAAGGAAGCTTCGTTATCATCCTAAAAGTTTTTTGGAAACTCCCTCTGTTAACGGTGTTATTGATAATTATAGTGTGTCTCTTTTTGCAAGTGAGCATGGCGAGCTTGATGGGCGTTCGCAGCGGCATCTGACCGCTATTGAAGTGACACTGCATTCGAGTTTTTCTTCGGATTGTGCGGTTGCAAGTGGAGGGATGGTTTATGTTGTTGAAAATATTGGTTTGCACCAAGAGTATAAGCCGCCAACTCACGGATGGGATGACTCTTTTATTGTGCGTGCGGCTGATCTAGATCTGGTGCGGGAATATTTAACGAATGATCGTTTGCTTAAGTTGGTGAGTTTGATGAAAATCAAAAAAGCTTGGATTATTTTCTTGTTCATCAATGGTAAGGGTGTTTTGAGGTTGGATACGCCGCTGCCGATTGATAACCCTAAGGAAATTGATGCTTTAGTTAAGAAAATTATTGATGTTGCACAGGCTATGGAGCTTAAGGAGGGGGAGGATAAATCTTTGATGCGTAAGCGGGAGCGTTCTCAGAAGGCAACTCCTGTACTGGATATTGATGATGATCTTTTGTATGATCATCTTGGATTTGAGTTTGAAGAGGATGAATAATTTTGGCCGATTATGGCTTATTTGAGAATCCGTCTATTGCAAAGCTATAAGGTTCATATGTGTGCTCTTTGTAGCTTATTTTTTTGTTTGATAAGTTAAAGATGCAGTTCGTTTCGTTTTTATCTTCTTTATATAAAAAATGTATTATTTTTGAATGGCTTGTTTTTATTACTTCAAAATTTAATTTAAATATATCTCTGTTGTTTTTGCGCCATTTTAAGAAGTTTTGCGTGAAGGTGAGTGTGCTTTTTGTGTCACATTGTTGTGCCACGACGTTTAGGTCTAAATGGCTTATTGGGGTTGGTAGCCACTGATTAATGTGCGTTTCTAACAGCCATGGCATAGGCGTACGGCACCCGTCGCGCCCTTGCCATTCCGGCCAAGTTTCTTTTGCCCAAGGGTCGCAGATTTTATTAAAGGGTATTTCAGCCTCGGGCAGTCCGAGTTCTTCACCTTGATACAAGCATAATGTTCCGGGCATACAGCCGAGTAAGGCAATTAAGAGCTTTGAAAAGTCTGGGTTGTGTTCATAGAGCGCGTACCAGCGACTTGCGGCGCGGACGACGTCATGGTTTGAAAATGCCCATGTCGGCCAGCCTTTTTCTTGTTTTACCTGCTCGGTGAAAAATGTCTCAATGGCGCTGCGAATGAAGCTTTCTGTTAGTTCCTTTTTCGTTCCGCACATCATGTCTGTGTTGTAACTTGTGTGCAGGCGTTTTGGTTTTGTATATTCGCGGGTGCGCTCGTATGGATTGTCATCACCAATTTCGCCCATGAGGAAACGGCTCTTATAAGAATCGGCCAAATCTCTGATTTTTTCGAGAAACTCGAGATTCTCGGGTCTTGATTTATCATAAATGTGGGACTGAGCGGAATAGGGTGTGTCGCCCTCAAATTGTGTGGCGTAGCCATGGTCAGTGCGTGGTGGGTTATCCCGTAATTTTTGGTCGTGGAAATAGAAGTTTACAACGTCTAGGCGGAATCCATCTACGCCGCGGTCAAACCAGAACTTGCATATATCAAGGACTTCAGTTTGAACCTCGAGGTTATGAAAGTTTAGGTCAGGTTGTTCTGTTAAGAAGTTATGGAGGTAATATTGTTGGTGCTGTACGTTCCATTCCCATGCGGGGCCTCCGAATAGGCTGACCCAATTGTTTGGAACGCTGCCGTCTTCTTTTGGATCGGCCCAGACGTACCAGTCCTTTTTTTCCGGATCTTTGAACCATGGATGTTGATCGGATGTGTGTGAGAAGACCAAATCAATAATAACCTTTATGCCTTTTTTATGTGATTTATCAAGGAGTTCTTCGATATCTTTGAGTGTGCCAAACATGGGATCGACGTCCCTGTAATCTGAAACGTCATAGCCAAAGTCTTTCATCGGTGATGGAAAGAAGGGGGAAACCCATATAGCATCTACGCCGAGATCTTTAATGTAATCCAGTTTTTTGATGATGCCAGGCAGATCGCCAATGCCGTCATGGTTGGTGTCGAGAAAGCTGCGAGGATAGATTTGATAAATGACAGCATGGCGCCACCAATCGTTAGGCATAAATGACGCCTTTCATAGATAAACGGCGGCTGGGGTGCCGCCGAATAACTTATCTTTAAATGCGTCGACTTGGTATATGTCTGTTTGCATTGTGAGCTTTTACTTTATTGTGCCAGGCTCATTTTGACAATTTTGTCGGGGTTGCTTGGTGGCTCGCCGACAGCAACTTTATCAATAAACTCCATGCCTTCTGTCACTTGGCCGAGCACTGTATACTGACCCGTTAGGAAGCTACAGCCCGTGTCTGTGAAGCAGATGAAGAACTGAGAGTTTGCGCTGTCAGGGCTTGCAGAGCGAGCCATACCGACTGTTCCGCGTTTGTATTTATATTGGCTGAATTCTGCGGGGAGGTCAGGATATTTGGAGCCGCCTGTGCCTGTACCCGTTGGGTCGCCGGTTTGCGCCATGAATCCAGAGATAACACGGTGGAATACGATTCCGTCGTAAAAGCCTTCTAAGGACAGTTGTTTAATACGCTCAACGTGTTTTGGCGCGATATCGTCTAGAAGTTCAATGACGACAGTGCCGCCGCTTGACACTTCCATATTTACAACGTTAGCGGGATCGGCCGCTTTCGCTTCTTTTGTGTTGGATGCTGCTGTCATGAGTATTAGACCTCCGAATAGTGTAAGCATTAATTTCTTAAGCATGGTTTCTCCTTAAGAGTTGTTTTCAGGGGATGACCGTACAGAAGTTGGTCTGAAATGCAAGTTAAACTGTTTCTTTTTCGGGGAGGGCGGTTTTTATCATTTCACCGCTAATCTCTTGAATTGTGAGCGTGTTGTTGTGATGGTCGACCATGTCTTTAAGCATGCATGTACAATTGCCACAATTAACCTTTTCGCCGCCAGAGCATGCGCTGTATACACGGCCGGGCGTGGTTTTTTGACCGCACGCACTCAAATGTTTCTGAACGTCTTTGTCCGTGAATGGATTACATATGCAAATGTACATTGGGTGCTCCGTTAATTTCTGATGATAATTATTATCAATTAGAGGAGTAAATGCAAGTCATTCTTACTTTCGTTTTGAAATTATTTTTGGTTACATTTTGAATGGTATCGTTCTATATGTTCTGCAATAATTTATCGGTTTAATCTGTTTTGAGGTTTTATGATTAATCTTTTTAATACGGAAGATATTACATCTTATTTGTCTTCCTTTTCTGAAGATTGTGACCATGCGGATTTGTTGTCGCAATATCTTATACTTGCGCTGGAAAAGCCTTTACGAAAAGATCGCGAATATCTCGAAGTTTTTGACCAAAGGCCAAACCCTATGCCAGATTGGATGATTAAGGATTGGGGGAAAAAGGAGTTTCATCGCTTTAGCCCATCACCCCATTTAGACCAGAAAATAAGCCATATTAGAGATTGGATATTAGGTTCTATCGTTCAGGGGGCTTCTTGGATTGAGCATCAGGATGAGGATGGTAGGCCTTTAAAGCTTAAGAAAATTGGTTCTGTTGCACAAGCCATGAAAGAGGCAGACAAAGCGATTGATCGACAAAATCAGATGTATGCGCAAGACGGAATGCAATCTGTTTCTTTTCAATATGAGTTGGATCATGATGATGTTGCAATTGTTCAGGAATTTAATGATGGATATTGTTGGGTCAAAATTCTAACGTTTGTTGCAGCGGCGCGAGAAGCGTTCTTTATGCAACATTGCGTTGGTAATGGTGCGTATGAGCATTATTTTGATGAAGGTATTTCCAATTTGACAACGAGTATTTATTCGTTGCGTGATGCATCGAATAAACCGCATGTAACGATGCAAGTGGATGATAAAAGTCTGAAAGTGCGTCAATGTGTTGGAAAACAAAATAAGCCTCCGCTTAGTAAATATGCGGAGCGTATTATTTCGTTCATTGAACTGTTTGAAATTGATCAAACAGATTTTGTGGATCGGAACGGATTTGTTTTTCACAATGGTGAGGTTGTTGAACTTAATAATTTACCTGATGATTTTGTGATTGAGGGGGATTTATATATAAAAAACCGCCCGGATTTTGTTTGTCCTAAAAACTTAACAATTACTGGTGATTTTTATCTTGATACCCTGCAACGACCACTTGTTAGAAAATGTATTCAAGTTGGTGGCTTGATTACCGAAGACCACCAAGTCTGCGCTGATACTATTAAAAGGATTAGTTATGCACCTGATTGGAAGCGTATTGTTTTTATACAATGGTATAAAAAATTTGGTGATGTTCATGAGTTACACAGGGAAGATGGCCCTGCATATCTTTGGTTTTCTGAGAAACACCCCTTTGTTAGGCGTGAAATTTGGTCGCTTGCGGGTCATAAACATCGTTTAGATGGGCCTGCACATATATCTTATTCTTCATTTAACGGACGTTTACATTGTGCCGAATGGTATCAGGATGGTAAAAGGCATCGTAGGGGTGAGCCAGCATATATTGAATGGAGCAATAAAGACCATTCTGTTTCTAAAGAGCTTTGGTATGAGAATGGTCGATTAGTATCAGAGAAAAGCGCATAGTGCTGCTGCGCTTCTCTCTTTGGTTATATTTAGGCGCCTTCCGCGTCTAATGGGCTTTGTGAGTTTAAAAGGATGTATTTTTCGATCCCTATTTGTTCGATGAGTTCGAGTTGTGTTTCGAGATAATCAACATGGCCTTCCTCGTCAGTTAATATCTTTTTGAAGATATCTTCTGAAACAAAGTCTTGAACTTCGCGAGAATATGCGATGGCTTCTTTGTAATTCTTAACACCCTCAATTTCGATTTTAAGGTCGCATTCGAGAATTTCTTTGACGTTTTCACCAATGTGTAACTTTGCCACCTCTTGGAGGTTTGGAAGACCGCCTAGGAATAGAATGCGGTCGATTAGCGTTTCGGCATGTCTCATTTCTTCGATTGATTCATTATATTCATGTTTGCCGAGCTTTGTTACGCCCCAGTCATCAAGCATACGCGCATGAAGGAAATATTGATTGATTGCACCAAGCTCTTTTTTTAGGGCTTCGTTCAGATACTGAATTACTTTTTTGTCGCCTTTCATTTGGCTCTCCTATGCTAATGCGCGGTTAATAATATCATTGATGTTTTTTGTATAAGCATCGTAGGAGAAGATAGCATCTAAAGTCTGTACGTCAAGTTTATCTGTTACGTCTTTGTCTTGTTCCAGCATTTCGCGCAATGTGTGCGTGCCTTTTCCTGTGCTGCGGTCTTCCCAGACTGCCATTGCGTTGCGCTGGACTATGCGGTAGGCGTCTTCGCGGCTGATGCCTGCTTGGGTGAGTGCGAGCATTGTGCGTTGGCTGAAGACGAGGCCGCCGGTCATTTCCAAATTATGGATCATGCGATCAGGGTAGACGAGGAGTTTATCAACTATGCCAGCGAGGCGGTTTAGGGCGTAATCGGCGCTGATGAGGGCATCGGGTAGGATTGTACGCTCCACTGCGCTGTGGGAGATGTCGCGCTCGTGCCAAAGGGCAACGTTTTCGAGGGCGGGGATAACGGCGGCGCGGATGATGCGGGCTTGGCCTGTCATGTTTTCTGTGCCGATGGGGTTGCGCTTATGGGGCATCGCGCTGGAGCCTTTTTGCTTTTTGTCGAAATATTCTTCGGCTTCGCGGACTTCGGTGCGTTGCAAGTGGCGAATTTCGACGGCGAGGTTTTCGATTGAACTGGCCACGACGCCGAGTGTTGCAAAGAACATGGCGTGGCGATCACGTGGGATGACTTGCGTTGCGACAGTTTCGGGTTTGAGGCCGAGTTTGTCTGCGACGTGCGCTTCGATCGCCGGGTCTGCTGTGGCAAATGTGCCGACTGCGCCAGAAATTGTGATAGTTGAGACTTCTTCTTTGGCGGCGATCATGCGTTCACGCGCGCGTTTGAAGGCGGCGTAGTGGCCTGCGAGCTTCATGCCGAATGTTGTTGGTTCACCATGGATGCCGTGGCTGCGGCCTATGCAGAGTGTGTCTTTATGTTCGAGGCTGCGTTTTTTGAGGGCGGCCATGAGTTTTTCAAGGTCTGCAATAATCAGGTCAGCGGCTTGCGTGAGCATGACCGCAAAGCTTGTGTCTATGACATCGGAGCTTGTCATGCCTTGGTGGACGTAACGGCTGTCTTCGCCGACATATTCGGCAACGGATGTTAGGAAGGCGATGACGTCATGTTTGACTTCGGCTTCGATTTCGTTGATACGATCAACATCGTAATTGCCTTTTTCGCGCAGAGCTTTTGCGGCGCTTTGCGGGACAGTTCCCATCTCGGCCATTTTTTCCAGGGCAAGCGTTTCAACTTCTAGCCAGATTTTGAACTTGTTATCTTGTTCAAAGATGGATGCCATTTCTGGCCTGCTATATCTAGGTATCATGCGTGTCGCCTTTGTTTTTATTTGTGTGATTTGATAGCATTTTGGCTAGAAGATGAAAAGAGGACTTACATTATATTTGCTTCATTCTTCAAATGGGTTTTTCATGCTCATGAGCATGTGGTCTTCGGTGAAGATGTATCTTTTATTTCGGACGATGACTTTTGGTGGGACGTAATAGCGTTCAAAGAAGTCATAGCCTTCCTTCATATTTTCCCAGAACGGATACCAGCGTGAGATGTTGCGCAACCGCATATTTTCCTTTGTCATGCGGAAAGGGAAGATGTGAATCGGTATGGATTTATGGCCATATTTAAAATTGTGCTCCACGATCATGTATATTTCTGCGATGTTTTTGTCTGTCATAGCGAGGCAGCCTTCTGATACGCAGGAACCGTGGATCATGAGGTGAGAGCCTGTGCGTTTATGGGCGCGATCATATTGGTTGGGGAAGCCAATGTTGAAGGAGAGGAAATATTTGCTGTTTGGGTTGAGGCGATCTTTGGTGACATTATAGAATCCTTCCGGGGTTTGCATGTCGCCTTCTTTTAGTTTTGGGCCAAGCGTTCCTGATTTGCTGCAGACGTCGTATTCTTTAAATAATTCGTATTGCGCGCCGTAGCTGCTTTTTACCCATAGCTCTAGTTTCATTTCGGATTTAAAGGCCCGGATGAGCATGGGGTTATCCATGCTCAGGCCTTTTATTGCCATCTCAGTGCGCAGGACAGAGAAGTTCTTTTCGCGCATTTCTTCTAATTGCTGGTTTGGTCTTTGATTGTAGCCATATGTGGGATCAGTATAAATTTTTCGTTGCTTTTGCGGTGTGCATCCGGTGGATAGGATCAGCACAATTGCAAGCAGCGCCATCATTGAAAAGGGCATCCAGTAATGCATCTATATGAGTCCTTCGTTGCGGAAAGAGAGGTGACCGTTACGAGCAATAATAACATGATCATGTATGGTAATGTCAAAGGGCTTTGCGGCGTCGATGATTAAATTTGTCATTTCGATATCGGCCGCGGATGGTTTGGGATCGCCTGAGGGGTGGTTGTGCATAAGGATAATCGCAGTTGCGCCGAGTTCCAAGCTGCGTTTCATGATTTCGCGGGGATAGGCGGGTGTGTGGTCTACGGTGCCGCTACCTTGAATTTCATCGGCGATCATTTCGTTTTTTTTGTTGAGGAAGAGGATGCGGAAATGTTCTTTTGTTTCGTGTGCCATGGTCATGTGGCAATATTCCATCAGACTGTTCAAGTTGTTTAAGCCAGGTTTTTG
>CAYGSA010000045.1:0-13471 GCA_964352375.1 uncultured Micavibrio sp. | reverse complement strand
TTTTTGTGTGATAATATATATTATGGTAATTAAGGGATATGTTTAGAAGAGGGTGCTTATACCAAACCTTTACTTTTATGCTTATCCATCACAGCGACCATGCCAAGGCCTAATGAAAACCAAAGGGCACGCGTGTACATCAACTCATGCAACACGGATATCCCTGCAAATAATATCAAGAAAACGAGAAACGCTCTATGATAAGAGCTATGGCCATCAACAAAGCCAACCCGATAAACAGAATGCATGCAAACAAGGTAAAATGCCGTAAACATCAACAATCCAAACGCACCAGTCTCAACCAACAGCCAAAGCCCTGTAAAGTCCATGATATCAACAAACTCTCCACGCTTTTGAATTTGAAACGGCCTATACGTTCCAAGACCAGCACCAGTAATAAAGTTGTGCTGCTGATACAGCTCCAACCCATCCTCAACAGCAGTATAACGCCTCTGATCTCCATGATAATCCAGTTCATCTTGCTGAACCACCAAAGCCACCATATAACGCATCTGCCAGCCCTCTTTCACAGAAGAGCTCGCAGCAGTGGTCATATAATAAGAAGAATACGCTATCAGCGTCCCCAGCAATAAAATAGGAAGCACGACCACACCACGCTTTATAGGGTTTTTAGCAAAGAAAATAACAGCTAAAACCGCAGATACAATCCATCCCGTACGCGACTCATTAAAAACAAAAAACATTGGCAAACAGAGCCAGAACAACATGCTAAGCCAAAAAGGAACAAATGTATGCCCCTCAGCGTCAGACCAAATCACAAAGGTAAACGCCAATATAAAGATCACAACAAACGCATTCCGATTAGCCATAAAGCCGTCCCAAGGATAATCCGCCAGCCATAAAGGAAAAGGAATAAAATATTGCAAAAACAGCAATAGCGCGCTCATAAAAACGGTCAAAATATAGAAGCTGGTAAAAACGCACATAAAAAGACGAAGTACAGCCATTTTATTCGATACATTTGTAACGATCCAGCCGCCAAGCATTAAGTAAGACAGTAAAAGAAAAAAACCGATATATTTATTAACAAAAGCCCAGCTCGATAAAAAACCATTCGTCACATAGCCATTATAGAGTGCAAGGCTCATAATAAAACTAAGCGCAACAATCCAGATAAGCATAAAAGGAATAGACCAATGAGGCCATGAGGTCTTCTTTCTCAGCAAGGAAAAAACAACGAACACACCCACAAACGGTATAAGAAGGTCGCCCAGACTAACGCGCAACCCCAAATAATCACCATCAGCAAAAAGCGTCACTTGAATCTGCACAACCACAGCAAACAATATCACGATATAATGCATGGATTGGAATGTCTTCATACGGATTTTGAGAGCATTAAACATAAATTTACGCCCTTGATTTTGCGCTACGTTCACGCTGTCCGACCAACAAAAATTCTTTTAAATCAGTACTCAACAAATAAGGCAAGCCAACAAAAAATGGAGCAACTAAAGTCACAAGGCCGACTTGAATGGATAGGAAAAAAGCACTCTCCATTGTAAACCCGATTAATGATAGACCATACATAAAAGCCCCCTCTCTCACACCCCAACCACCAAAACTGATCGGTAGGCTTGAGATAAGAGCAAGAACAGGAATCAAAGCCAGAAATTCTATAGTGTGCCCTGCGCTTAAAGGCCCTTTCTCAACACCCAGAGACAAAACATAAACACAGAAAACAAAGCAAATCTGAGCAACGAGACTGTAAAAGATCAGGTGTTTAATCAAATCATAGTTTTGTGCAAAATTCCGAAGAGTGCCAATAAAAAGAACACGCTTACGGCTCGATAAAATATAAGTCCGAAGCACCCCTGATCTCAGGATAAAAACAGATAGAGCCATAAGCGCGATCAAAAAACAAAGAACGAAAACAAAAATGACAAGAAATTTATAGTCTATGGCCCCATATAAAAACGGCAGACCTGCAACGCTTAAGACAATTAAAGCCGCTAGTGTCATAAACCGATCTAAAAATGTAATAAACAACGCCTGAGCCAAAGACAGCCCATGCCGCACCGCCAACCCCGATTTTGCAATTATGCCCCCAACCGAAGTAATAAAAACTATATTCGCAAAGTAGCCAATAATATTCATCAAGCTACTCGTTTTAAATGAAATATCATGCTCATCAGCATTTAATAAAATATGCCACCGCAAATTAAGAAATAAAATCTGAAAAATAATAAACATAAGCGCACAACAAAGTAACCAGATATTGAGGCTGCCAGATTTTTCAATCAAAACATGGAGGTCAATCTTTGTCATTAAAAACAAAAGAAGACTCGCACTAAGAATATATTTAAACAATGATCTGAAACGAAACACACGGATTTCCTTGAAACACAAAGAAAGTATCTCCCCAAAAACGTTTCAGAGCAACAAATAGAAAATTAAAAAGCGAAAAATATACAAAAACTTAACTCTAAGCCCCGTAATACGACTTATACCAATGAACAAATTTAGGAATGCCCTCATCAATCGTCGTCGTTGGCTTATAGCCACATAGAGCAGTCGTCTCTGTAATATCGGCAGCAGTTTCCTTGACATCACCGGGCTGCATGGGCAAAAAATCAAGATCCGCTTTAACACCCAATGAACGCTCAATCACACCAATAAAGTCCATCAGCTTCTCGCTCTTATTATTCCCGATATTCAAAACGCGGTGCGGCACATCACCCTCAGGCACATTTTCAAGCACGCCAAGCACCCCAGACACAATATCATCAACATATGTGAAATCACGCTTCATATCACCATGGTTAAACACCGGAACTTTTTCACCCGCTAAAATCGCCTTGGTAAAGATAATCGGCGACATATCAGGCCGGCCCCAAGGCCCATAAACAGTAAAGAACCGCAATCCTGTCTGTGGAATTTTGTAAAGATGGCTGTATGTATGGCTCATCAACTCGTCAGAGCGCTTCGTCGCCGCATAAAGAGAAATAGGATGATCAACGGAATCCGTCACAGAATAAGGATATTTCGTATTCCCGCCATAAACAGACGAAGAGCTGGCATACACCAAATGCTCAAAATTCTCCGTATGGCGGCACAATTCCATGACAACAACATGCCCCATACAATTGCTCTTGATATAACTATAAGGATTCTGCAGTGAATAGCGAACGCCCGCCTGCGCCGCAAGGTGAATAACCCGCGTAAAAGGCCCCTGCTCGCGCCACATCGCCTGCATCGCATCCTGATCAGAAATATCAGCCTCAACAAATGAAAATCCGTCAAGCTTACCTAACTCCGCCAGACGCGCGCGCTTAAGACTCACATCGTAATAATCATTGAGGTTATCAACCCCAACAACGCGCTGCCCCTGCCCCAAAAGGCGCTTTGCCGTATGAAAACCAATAAAACCGGCCGCGCCAGTCACAAGAATCGGAGACTTACTCATAATGCCAAACCCATGTTATTCAACCGGTGTTTTATATAAGTTTCACCGGAACCTCAAGCCCAAAGACGGCCTCGTCTTCCTCTAAGTTAATTTGTAACAGAGTCACAGTATCCACATGCTCTAAAGCCGCACTAATATCAGAGGGGATACGTACACCAAAAGGAAGTTTTCCGGGTGTGAAATGAAAGTATAACTGCCTCTCCTTCGGCGCATATTCAAGCCCCAAAAGCTCTTGCGTAAACGTCCGGTCATAAAGGATCGTAACCTTATCAGAATGCACGTAAATATCCATCACAAGCTGAGAAAGCACACTCCCCTCTGGGTATTTGGAAAGTTTTTTATCCATAAATTACAGTATAACGGATTTTATCCGAAAATGGGAACAACTTAGCTATTCTCAAGTGCCGGGTCATCTGGTGTATGATCTATGACAAGAGATTTAAGCGCTCGATCAAATCGTCTCTCACTAACGCCAAGAGAAACATAATTACCGCTATAAATATCATTCTGCAAAGCAAGAAGCTTGTCATCAATTTCAAAATGATCCAAAGCCCATTTTTGCGCCCCTTGCGCCAACCACGATTCCTGACCAAAAGCAGAACTTAAGGCGTTAACACCCCACGCAACAATAGAAAATCCAATTCCTAGTCCGAGCTTACTGCCATGATTTTCCGCAAGATCAAAGGCTTTGCTCACCGCAGATTTAGACCATGTTTTCGTATCTTGAGTGAGATCAATCCCTGCCGTATCCATACCCGTAAGGCTTCTAAAAACCTGCGCAATTTGATCAGGCGATTGTTGGTTGAGGTTAAGCGTCCCACCGCCCTCTTGGCGTTCTTTGAGGATACGTTCCATCTGCGTCCCCGCAACAGAACCAGGGCTGGCTTGTTCGTTCGCATTTACGGCGGGTGTATCATCAGCAACTTCTGCTGCTAGATCTTCGTTGAGATGAGCAGCCCTTATTCGTTCCTCTAAATGTGTATAAGTTGAAATAACTGTGTTTTTAATATCTCCATCAGGGTTTTCTTTACGCGCACTATCTATAGCGGCAAGAAAATCAACCTCATTAATACCAATATTAGATGCAAGCAGCAAAGCACCCCTGTCATCTCCAGTGAGATAATGTGATCCTGCTAATATCAAATTATTTGAAATATCTGTATCCGTATTTTCATTAATAACACCGCTTTCTTCCAGCTCCGATTTAGCAATATTAGCAACAGGTCCAGCAACTTGACGCGCTAAGTAAGTGGTGCTGGAAAAATAGAGCTTGGCTAATCCAACAGCATCTGCGCTGTCCCAAAGAGCTTTAGTCGTCACATTTCCAGTTTGGTTATCTGCAATTAAAAGTCCAGTACCAGCAGCTGATGCCGTAGCAACACGCCCGGTTGTCCAAGGCATATTCCAAGCAGATTTAATGCCTCCCCACAACGCGGATGCCCCTCGCCCCGCATAAGGGGCCGCTTTTGCTATTCCGTTTAATATAGCTCCTGCCATGATTAAATTCCCTTAAATTAATATCACCAAAATTATTTTTATAATTACTTACACTGATAGTACCGCTTTTGGGAGGGGTTTGTCAAACTTTATTCTGAATTCACGCGGCACTGCCCACTTCTAAAGTAGATCATAAACCAAAAACAAAGGTCAGGCTATCTTTAATTGACAAAATAGGATAAATGTCCTATATTATGTATGAAAATAGAGAGGCAAAAAACTACATAAACAAGACCTACCCCCTCCCCCCTAAAAATAAAAAACAGATTGAAGGAAATCCATATATAGAAATAAAAACAAAGGCTTATACAGAATTAAAAATCAAACCATCATAAGCAGGATAAAATCCCGCAGGAAGCTCGGCTTTCAACGCCTTATAGTCCATAAACGATGAAAGACAGGTCACATAGACCTCCTCCGCGCCGATATAGTCGTTATACTGATATAAAGTTCCTAAATCGGCGTGAACTTTATTATCGGGGTTATTATGCCCTGCTCCATCAACAATCCAGATCTTGGAGCCCTTAATAACATCCAAAGAATCATCAGAAAGTGATTTCATATCAACACAGTAACTAACATCTCCAAACCTGTATCCAACGGCCGTACATGTCCCGTGATCCATCTCGAACGGCGTGTATTGAATATCCCGAAAGGTCTGCTCTTGACCATATTGCGTCGCATCAAACGGTGAAGCCTCAAGCATCGGCATGTAAATATCTTTATTCACACCACCATCAAACAAATAATCAAAACTCTCTGTAATGGCGTCAAGCGCGCTTTGACTGCTAAAACATTTGATCGACTGACGCCCATTGCGAAAGAAAAGCCCGCGCAAATCATCAATACCGTGGCAGTGATCACTGTGGTGATGCGTGTAAAACACACAATCAAGCATATCAATATCATAATGATTCATCTGAAAACGAAAATCCGCGCCCGTATCAATAATGATCGTAGTCTCATCCGACTGCACCGCCAAAGAGCACCGCGTGCGTACATTCTTAGGGTCATTCGGATCACACGTGCCCCAATAATTACCCGCTGCTGGAACGCCTGAAGAATTCCCGCATCCCATCAATGTCAGCTTTAAACTCATGCGCGTTTTGCTTTCTTAAACAATCTAAAGAAATTATCAGTTGTTATTTTAGCAAACTCTTCGGGGTCTATGCCATAAATTTCTTTTGCCATAAATGCACCGGTATGAGCAACAAACGCAGGCTCATTGACCTTCCCGCGGTAAGGCATTGGCGCAAGGAAAGGGGAATCCGTCTCAACCAAAACCCGATCCAAAGGAACAGTGCGCGCAATCTCCCTCAACTCATCCAGCTTCTTAAAGGTAATCATCCCGGAAAATGAGACATAAAACCCCATCTTCAGTGCCTCCTCCGCCAACCACGGCGCAGAGCTAAAGCAATGCATAACACCCGTCAAAGACATACCATCGCCCTCCTCATGCATAATCTTTGCCGTGTCCTCTTCCGCATCACGCGTATGAACAATCATCGGCACGTCAGCCTCTATAGAGGCATGAATTTGTTTGCGAAAAGACGCATCCTGATCAGCGCGCGAGGCAAAATCATAGTAATAATCCAAACCCGTCTCACCAATCGCGATCACATTTTCATTGACCCTCACCGCCTGAACCAGTTGCTCTTGGGTGATCGCTTTCTCTGCCTCTTCCCCTGCACTATGTGGATGCGTACCAAGACTGCACCAAACATTATCGTGCGCAGAAATACGCTCAAGCTCTTCAAGCTCCTCCGACATTTTGCAACAGACCGTCAACATGCCATCAACGCCATTATCCTTTGCCATCCGTATGATCTCGGCAGGCGAACCTTTTTCCTGTATTCCCGAATGGTTAAGGTGGCAATGGGAATCTATCCACATAACCTACTCGGCCTCATCTTCAACAATGCGTGGAAACACGCCCTCAGGCTTATCAATAGCTGCCCCGGATTTAACGGCATATTCTTCATCCATATGCACGAATATACGCTCATCTAAAGACACCTTAAGCTGATCCAGAATTTTAGACGCACCATCAGGCACGACAGGTTGCACGATAATCGAAATATTCCGTATCGCCTCTGCTAAGACATAAAGCACAGTTTTCATACGTTCTGGATTCTCTGCCTTGAGCTTCCAAGGCGCCTCTGCATCAACATAACCATCACACGCAGCGACAACCTTCCATACCCTCTCAAGAAAACGATTCACTTGTAATGAATCTAAATCCTCATCAACAAAATCTTTCAACGTGCGCGCATCATTGATCAGGCCCAAATCAGTAGCAGTAAAATCATTCGGCTGTGGCAGAGCGCCATCACAATTCTTATAAATCATTGAAAGCGTACGCTGCGCCAAATTTCCCAAACCGTTGGCAAGATCCGCATTAATACGCTGCACCGCCTGCGTATGCGCAAAATTTCCATCAGATCCGTGCGACACTTCACGCATCAGAAAATAACGCGTCTGATCTAGCCCATACATCGAAATCAACGCATCAGGCGAGAGAACATTCCCAACAGATTTAGACATCTTCGCGCCATCAATGTTGATAAAGCCATGCGCAAAAATGGATTTTGGCAATGGCAAGTCAGCCGCCATCAAAAATGCCGGCCAGTATATCGCGTGGAAACGCGTAATATCTTTACCAATCACATGATAATCCGCTGGCCAGAATTTTTGAAACTTTGCGTCATTCTCATCAGGATAGCCAATCGCCGTAATATAATTCGTCAACGCATCAAGCCAAACATACATTACGTGATCCGCATCGTTGGGCACAGGGATGCCCCATGTCAGTCGGCTTTTATGACGCGAGATAGAAAGATCATTCAATCCTCCCTCTTGCTTCAAAAAGCCCAAAATTTCGTTCATCCGGCTTGGTGGCTGAACAGCCATGGGGTTTGCTTCATAATAAGAAATTAATTGATCCGTATATTTCGACAATTTAAAGAAATAGCTCGGCTCCTCCACCCATAAAACTTCAGTCCCCAGTGGCGTGAATTTCTGCCCATCCTCCACGGTGCTCAATTCATCCTCAGTAAAATAAGCCTCTTCACGAATAGAATACCATCCTTCATAATTATCGAGGTAAATGTCACCATTTTCATGTAACGTCTGCCAAATAGCTTGTGATGCTTTATAATGGCGCTCTTCAGTTGTCCGAATAAAATCATCATTCGACAGGCCAAGCTTATGAGTCATCGCTTCAAACGTCGCTGCATTCTGGTCTGCAAAAACTTTAGGGTCCGTGCCCTCTTTTTCCGCACTTTGTGCAACTTTCTCGCCGTGCTCATCCGTCCCTGTTAAGAACATGACATCATAGCCTTGCAAGCGCTTGAACCGCGCAACAACATCCGTCAAAATCGATTCATAAGCATGCCCCAAATGCGGCACACCATTAACATAAGAAATTGCTGTCGTAATATAAAATGTTTTCTGATCGCTCAAAATTTAAACTCCCTTAGGCCTAAATGCCCTCATTTTCTATCATAAGAAAAGCGGAGCGTATAGCATCGCGGCGATCTAAATTGGAAAATTCTATACGGTCAAAATTATTTTTCAAGTCATCACAAAGCATTACAAGCTCTGGTAAAGAATAAGACTTAAACATGGCATCTAGTCTATTGTTCCTTATATACGGTGGCAAATCAGAAACTCCACGCGCTTTCAAAAACAGCATATGTCGAAAGACCCAAACCATTAAGTGAGTAAATAATCGATACGGCTTGTCCTGGGCCGCTCCACTGAGTGAATTTGAAAGAGCGTGAATTTTCTGACCACCAACCCCAAGATGGTTCAAAATACTCGCCAAAGCCTCCAGCCCCTCCTCTTCTATCAATGTAAGCGCCTGCCCAGCACTCCCCATGGAAAGCTCAGAAATTGCCTGCGCCTCAGATAGATTCAAAATGTGGCCTTGTTTTTCGAGTAAAGCCTGTATGTCCATTTGTGACAGCGCATCAAAATTAACCATCCTTGAACGCGAGCGTATCGTCGGTATAAGTGAACCTGCGCCATGCGCAATCAATATAATCAAAACTTTCTGCGGCGGCTCTTCCAATATTTTTAAAATCGCATTCTGCGCATTACGATTCATAGTATCCGCATCCTCGACGATCACAATACGCCACCCCCCCTCGCCAGACGTTTTACGCAAAAACGGTTCAATCTTGCGCAAGGCTTCAACTTTCAAGAGAGCATCTTGCTTATTCGTTGCCGCATTATAGTCCCGCGCAATATGTAACAAATCAGCATGCCCACCAGAGGCCACTCGCGCAAAAACAGGATCATCCGCTTCAACATCAAGCGATGTAAAATCTTGTGGTAAGGACTCTCCAAAAAGCGCGCCTCCATCATCATCTCGCCCATACCTCAATAAAAACCGCGCCAGCCGAAACGCCATCGTTGTTTTTCCAATCCCCTGAACTCCAGAAAAAATCATCGCATGCGGCAAAGATCCATGACCAAACAACTCAAGAAACAGTGCTTCCTGCACATCATGCCCCAAACAAAAGGACATCGCTTTAGGCTCTTTTAAATGCTGAGGCTCCACAGCCTCAACAAGGTCATCTTCAAACAAACTCATGTTTAATCTCACTAAATAAAGTGTCTATATCCTGTGACGCATTCAAAACGCGGCACCGATCTGGCTCCATAGAAGCAATGTCCAAAAAACCAGCGCGCAACCTCTCATGAAATTTGATATCCAAACGTTCAAAACGATCCTCTGTATCCCCCGCTAAGCGGTCACGAGAGCGAGATAATCCGACTTTCACATCAATGTCCAAAACAAACGTTAAATCAGGCGCAATCCCGCCCCGCGCAATCACATCAATATGTCTGATAACATCCAAATCAAGCCCGTGCCCATAGCCCTGATAGGCGAGTGTAGAATCTGAAAAACGATCACAAATCACAGTCTTGCCTGCCGCCAAAGAGGGTTTAATCAGCTTTGAAACATGCTCACACCGCGCCGCAGAGAAAAGTAATAACTCAGATAGCGCGTCCCAATCTCCACCTTCGCGCTGCACAACAAGATCACGAATAGACTCAGCCTCTGGCGTACCACCCGGCTCACGCGTCAAAACAACATCGCATCCTTGAGCTTCAAGAAATTCAGCCAGCCGTTTAATTTGCGTTGTTTTGCCCGCGCCTTCCCCACCCTCAAAGGTGATAAAACGCGCCGTCATTCAAACCGCCCCGCACCAGTCACCAGTAATCTCGCCTTGGTAAGCAAACGAAAAATCAAGGACATCTGCTCCACAGCTTCAGCCGCAACCAAAGGAACTTCAATGGCCTGCTCCTTATTAGGAACATGCACTAAAATCTTGCCGACAACTTGCCCACGTTCAATCGGTGCCTTCAAAGGCTTATCATACTGCACATCAACTCGAATATTTTTAATTTGAAGCTTAGGAACTAGCGTCTGGAGAGACTGCTGTGATTGAAGCCCAACCTTCGCACGCTTCCCCAGATAAACAGGAGCTTGCTCCAAAATCTTACCATCTTTAAAAAGTGAAACTGACGCAAAGCTGTCCAAAGCCCATTTCAACATACGAACAGATTCAGTCTTTCTCTCCGTTTTGCTCTCCATGCCATTTAAAACCATAATAACACGACGCCCATCCTTATTCACACCCGTTCCGATCAAGCCATACCCACCATCGTCTGTATGTCCTGTTTTTAGGCCATCAGCACCAATATTTCGTGAAAGTAAGGGGTTGCGATTCTCTTGCGTAATCTCCGCATACCGAAAACGTGGTTCACTATAATAATGATAGTATTCAGGGAAATTACGGATCATGGCCTGCGCCAGCTTTGCTAAATCCCGCGCTGTCGAGTAATGATCTGGATCAGGCCACCCGCTCGCATTCATCAAATTCGTATTGTTCATACGAAGCTCTTTTGCTTTTGCATTCAATGCATCAGCGAATAAATCCTCGCTCCCGGCAAGCCCTTCGGCCAGCACAATCGTCGCATCATTCCCAGATTGAACCACAACGCCGCGGATAAGGTCTTCCACGCGTACATGGTCGCCAACCCGAACAAACATTTTGGAACCACCCTTACGCCATGCTTTCTCACTGACAACAAATTCAGTATCAAGTGTAATTTGACCAGTCTTAAGCGCCTCAAACACAAGGTAAATTGTCATCACTTTGCTCATAGAGGACGTCGGCATGCTCTCATCTGCATTTTTTTCAAACAGAACTTGCCCCGTATCATGGTCAATAAGGATAGCCTGCTTTGCTGCAGTCTCCAATTGTGCAAAAGCAAAGCTGGGGATACAAAATAGAAATATAACTAGAATCAAATGTCTCATATTTTCAATCTACAACAATTAAAGCGTTCTGATAACCGTCTGAATAAAGCTGATCACGCAAGGCATTTGCCGAAAATGTATCATTTACGGGAAACCGCACACGATACAAAACCTGCCCATTTGAAGAGACGGGATATATCTGCGCGCGCCCGTAATGGCTAAGCGCGCTGGAATACTTCATGGCAGCATCACGCGAAGAAAATGCGCCCGTTTGCACAAAAGTATTGGAATGCGATGCCGAAACGGAAGCAAGTTTAGTCTCATAAACAACCTCTTGCGGCGGAGCCTTTGCAATTTCAATGACCTCTTCATGTGCAACCTTCGGCAATTTATACGATTTCCTATTCATCGCAAGCTCAACACCGCGCGTAGATTTTCCATCCTGCGCCAGCTTAGCCACGTAGCGGCTTTCCTCTTCCAAAACCGTCACACGCACCTTGGTTATCCCTTGTTGCTTAAAGCCCAACAGTTCCGCGCCTCTTTTCGACATATCAATAATACGCCTATCTGCATAAGGCCCGCGATCATTAACGCGTACAACAAGAGAGCGCCCATTCTCAAGGTTTGTTACCCGCACAATAGAAGGCAAGGGCAATGTCTTGTGTGCTGCAGTCAAATCGTTTTGGTCATACCTCTCGCCATTCGCCGTCATTTTGCCATGAAAACCTGGCCCATACCACGAGGCAATGCCCTTTTTATTATAACCATAATCTACCTTAGGATAGTATTTTTTTCCTTTAATACGATAAGGTGACCCAACTTTGTAATGTCCCTTACTCTGAGAGTTATCGGCAACATCCATTCCTTTTTTTACAAAATGTGATGCTAATTCCAGCCGCGCACACCCAGTAAAAATAAAGCACATTATAAAAAGCAATATTAGATTTTTCATAGATTATTGAGCCACGATTGCATCCGCAAGAATTCCAACTGATGTTGCAAAATAGTTCGACCTGTTCCATTTCAGCACAACATTAAAATTATGATACACTAAATATGCAGGCCCGTCCAAGCCATCAGGCGCAATAACAGCCGCCTGGAACCCATCGACAACAGGAATATTTGATCCGTTTGGCAAAGTCACACCAAGGCGCTTCCATTCGAGCAAGCTTTTCTTTTTATCACGCCCAATCTGCGCTCTAGTCAAAGACTTTGGCAAAGAAACGCGCCGCCCCCATTTTTCATCTTCTCGCCAACCACTCTTGTTCAGATAATTGGCCGTCGAGGCAAAAACATCAGGCAAACTCGTCCAGATATCGCGGCGACCATCATCATTTCCATCAATCGCAAATGCGTGAAAACTGGACGGCATAAACTGATTTTGACCCATCGCCCCCGCCCAAGAGCCTTTCATATTTTTATGATCAATATGCCCCGCATCCAAAATCTTCAACGCGTTAATCAACTCCTTGCGAAAAAATTGAGAGCGCCGGCCATCATACGCAAGTGTCGAAAGCGCCGTAACAACATCAAATCCCCCTGTATTGTTCCCGTAACTTGTCTCAACCCCCCAAAGTGCAACAATATACTGCGCAGGCACTCCATATTTTTTCGCGGTTGCGTCAAGAACTTCGCGGTGCTCCTTATACATGCGCCGCCCCTGCGCGATCCGTGCATCACTAATTACCCTTTTCTTATACTGCGCAAACGTCATCGTGCCTTCGGGCTGCTTACGATCAAGCTCAATAATACGCGCAACAGGCTTGACCCCGACAAAAACTTGCTCCAATAAATCTGAGGAAATTCCCTCACGTGTTGCATCAGCCTTAAACGCCGCAACCCACGTATCAAATTTATCATCAGCCTGCGCCGAGAATGGTGTTAAAATTAGTAAAAAGAGGAAGAAAATTCTAATCATCATTGCGCGACTCATTCTCGTAAAGTTTTAATATCACATCAAAGATAAAGGCCGCACTCCATCCAAACAAGATAAAACCGTTTGCAGATTAAAAAGAACTCACAAGCCTCCAATGAAAAGTTGAGAGACAAACATGAACGTGATCATATGACTTTTTTTATCTTTCCTCTAGACAAAGCCATACAAACATCGCTAAGACTGTGAATCTTAAAACCACATGCGGACAGATGGCAGAGTGGTTGAATGCACCGGTCTTGAAAACCGGCATGGGTGCAAGCCCATCCAGGGTTCGAATCCCTGTCTGTCCGCCATCACCCCCTTTGAATCAAGAACCCCTGCTACTTTATTTGATCAT
>CAYGSA010000044.1:0-13820 GCA_964352375.1 uncultured Micavibrio sp. | reverse complement strand
TCAGTCATTACTCTTACGCGCTTTTATGCGCCTCTTATCTGTTCATTATTTCATGGAAATTTAACGGCTTGATCCCGGTCTCTGTTTTATGCAAGAGCCGGGTTTCTAATTCGAATAATTATGCCTTGTACTTTTTTCGGCGCGTTTTTCATGATCACACTATGGCTACTCGCGCGCCTAATATCAAGGGGGATTATAGCCCCATTGCCCAAATCACGGCGGGGATATAGATGAGGGCGAAGATGGTTCCGAGCAGGATTGTGGTGGCGGCTTTTTCGGGTTCCATGTTCATTTGCGCGGCGTAGGCGGCGATGTTCGCTGCGGGCGGGGTGATGGCCATCATCATGATTGCGGTGTAGATATCCGCGCCAAGCATTTGGAAATAGGTTTTATCGAACCAGATATACGCCAGCGCTAAAGCGGGGAAAACCGCAAATTTTCCGGCGAAGGTCAGAGCGGTAAAGCGCCATCCGAAAACGAGTTTATCAATGCGGGCAAGCGCGCCGCCGAGGATCATCATACCGATAATCACGTAGCACCCCTTAAAGTGCGTCCAGTAGACATGGGCGAGGTCGGGGAATTCCCAGCCAGAGTAGTTCCATGCGAACCCCGCAGCCATGGCGTACATAGCGGGGAATTTAGAAAGTTTGACGAGGCTTTGTTTGACGGTGAATGAACTGCGGGCGGCGATGTAATAGCCGACGGTGGATTCGAATATTGTTCCCCCAACCATCATGAAAATATAGATCGCGATTATGTCTTCGGTGAAGAACAGCATTACAAGCGGGATGCCGAAATAGCCTGTGTTACCCATTGAGGCACACATCGCCATAAGGTTGGCTTGTTTGTCGGCGTATACTTTTTTGCCCAAGGCAAAAAAACCAAGGCCAATTATGACGCTGGCGGCGTAGTAAAAGACGGGGAGAGCGACATATTCAGGTTTGAAATCGAGGTTCGCGATATAGCCAAACGTAACGGGTGGCATGAAGATGTAGATGCCCAATGTCGCCAAGGAGTCGCGCTCCACGCCCATTTTTTTGCTGCAGAAATACCCCAGCGCGATGAGCGCATAGAGTGGAAGGAGATTTACGAACAGCGAGAAAAAAACTTCCATTACTAGAGAATCTCCCGTGCCTGATTACAGTCTTTTTCCATTTGCTGGATTAAAGTTTTGAGGCTATCAAATTTGGCTTCACTGCGCAGGCGTTTCACGGGTTTGACGCGCACTGTTTTGCCGTAAATCTCGCGGTCAAAGTCGAAGATGAACGTTTCAACTTGAGCGGTATCTACTTCGAACATCGGGCGAATACCAATATTGGCTGCGGCTTTGTGCCATTCATCTTCGCCCTCTATTTGGGCGTAACAGGCATATATACCGTAGGCGGGATGTACTGTATCGCCGAGGGGCATGTTGGCGGTGGGGTAGCCAAGTTCCCTGCCCCGTTGATCCCCCTTGAAAATCTCGCCGTGGATTTCCCAGTCCCAGCCGAGCATGGCGTTGGCTTGTTTGATTTCGCCGTGACGCAAGAGTTGGCGTACGCGGCTGGAGGATAATGTTTGGGCGCTGTCGTTTTTGATTTCATCAATTATTGTGACAGGAAGGCCAGCGTCCTTAATTGTTTTTGGTGTGCCGCCTCGCATTTGTCCAAATTTAAAATCAAAGCCGACAAGAATATGCGCCGCATTTAATCCGTCTTTTAATATGCGGTGAATAAAATCATCCGCAGAAAGGCTGGCGAGATCCCAATTGAAGTTCAGGCAGAACATATGATCTATGTCGTTTGCGGCAAGGCGCTCACGTTTTAAGGCCATTGGGGTAATGCGCGTTGGCTGTTCATCTGGACGAAAAAGTTTGCGGGGGTGTGGTTCAAATGTGAGTACGCCGAGTTGTTTGCCAAGGTCATTTGCAATGGCGCGCGCCTGATTTAAAAGTTGCTGATGCCCTAAATGTACACCATCAAAATTTCCAATGACAATGACGCAGTCTTGGGCTTTAGCGGGTAAATTTTTAACATCTTCAAAGAAATCCATAGTTTCTTATACTCTTATATTTCGATTTTTCTATTGGAAATTTTTTTTAGCATGTAACCTCTTTTGATCGAGCCACGAAATGGTTTGTGTAACTTAAAATTTCATATGAGGAAATAATATGACTAAGAAAACATTGAATTCAGTATTGGCCGGTGCGGCTGCTCTTGCGGCAGTTGGCGCGATTAACATTGCAACATCCGACACTGCGCATGCTGCGAAAGACAAAGAGAAATGCTATGGCGTTGTTAAGGCCGGTAAGAACGGCTGTGGTTCTGCGGATAAAGCACATGGTTGCGCGGCGCAAGCAACAGTTGATGGTAGCGGCGTTGAGTGGATCAAACTTCCAGCGGGCGCTTGTGAAAAGCTTGTCGGTGGTTCACTTGAGCCAAACTTTGATAAAAAAGGCACAAAGCCAGAGTAATTCATCATGAAGTCTGAATCACATACTAAAATGATCCAGACTTTTTCCTCGCGTCCATCGGGTCCCTCTCTCAAACACCCGGTGGGCGTAGGGCTTAGGTCTGCGCATTATCAAGAAATACTTGATACTGACCCTGACCTTGGATGGTTTGAGGTTCACCCTGAAAATTATTTCTGTGGTGGTGTGCATCGCCATTATCTTGACCAAATCGCCGAGAAATATGCCCTGAGCATGCATGGTGTTGGTTTATCACTGGGCGCCGATAGTGACGTCAATACAGACCACCTTCGTCAGTTCAAAGACCTGATTGATACATATAACCCGTTTATCGTTTCCGACCATGTTGCATGGAGTGCGAGCGGCAATGCGCATCTCAATGATTTGTTGCCCTTGCCGTATACGCGCGAAACGTTAGAGCGCCTTTCTAAAAATATCGACCAAGTGCAGCAATATTTTGGTCGCAGCATTTTGGTTGAAAACCCATCGACTTACATCGCATTTAAAGAGAACGAGATGAGCGAACAAGACTTCATGAACGCTCTTTGTGATAAAACAGGGTGTTCGATGTTGCTTGATATTAATAATATTTATGTTCAAAGCCATAATCACGGATTAGACCCCGTTGCTTATGTTAACACCATTCAACCTGATTTCGTGATGGAGATGCATTTGGCGGGTCACATCGAACGAGCGGTTGGGGATCACACACTTTTGATTGATACGCATAACCAGAAAGTCTGTGATGCGGTTTGGGAATTATATGAGCATGCCGCCGCCCATATTGGCACTGTGCCGACATTAATTGAGTGGGATCAAGATTTGCCTGAATTACAAGTTTTGGTCGACCAAGCCACGCAAGCACGCGAGATCATTGAGCGCGTTGTTGTCGAGAGCTATGCACATGCGGCTGAATAAATTTCAAGAAACATTCAAAGACACCATGTTGCAACCCGCCGCGGATTTGCACCATGTTGATGATGACTTTCGCGATGTTTTTGTTGATAATGATATCAGCGTCGAAGACCGCCTTAAGGTGTATCACAACAATATCATAGGCAGTGTTTCAGCCTCGCTTTGCGCAACCTTTCCCGTGATTGAAAAACTGGTTGGTGATGATTTTTTAAAGGCGATGGCGCGGGCATTTATTTTTGACACCCCGCCAACATCTGGTTGTTTGCATACTTATGGCACAGGGTTTGATGATTTTATTCGCAGTTATGCGCCCGCGAAGGGTTTACCTTATTTGGCAGATGTTGCGACGTTTGAGCTTGCTGTGAACGCGGCATATTACGCCCCTGATGATCTGGCGATGCGCCCTGATACGCTTGCGGGAGTTTCTAAAGATGCGCTTAGCGATGTTCAAATTATGCTGCGCCCTTCGGTGACATTCATTGAATCATCTTATCCGATTTTGGCGATCAAACATTTCTGTGAGAATGAGGAAAAATATGACGCGCCTGATTTAACACATAGCCATGAAACGCGTTTGCTTGTTTATCGACCTCATTTGGAGGTAGAGATCGTTTCTCTGGATAAAGATGAATTTTTCATTTTAAAACAGTTTCATAGCCATGAATCACTTGGGCGTGCGCTAGAAAAAACACTGGACATCTACCCTGCGTTTGATTTCAATAAATTCCTACAAAAAAATATTTCTCTTGAAACTTTTTCGGCGTATTAGACGAAGTCGTTAACAGGAAAAAGTTTGGATTAACAAAAGGATATAGAATTATGTTTTCACTTTATGCAAGGCTCATTGCACTCTCGGATATGGCGCTTAAGCCGATTTTAAATTTATCAATCCGTATTTATATGGCTCTGATTTTTTGGAAGTCAGGCGTGCTTAAATTTGAAAGTTGGCAGAATGACCAATGGGAAGATGTGGTTGAAGCATTTACGGATTATCACCCTATTCCTGGCGTTGATCCAAATATGGCAGCTATTGGTGGCACGATTGGTGAATTGGTTCTTCCTGCGATGCTGGCGCTTGGATTGTTTACGCGTGTTGGCGCGGCGGGGCTTTTGGTTATGACGATTGTTATTCAATATATTGTTCCTGAGGATTACGGCGTGGCGAACCCGCAGCATTATTTCTGGATGCTTTTACTGTTGGTGCCGATGCTTCATGGCGGCCGTATTCTTTCGATTGATGGTTTATTCCAGAAGTTTGTTATGAAGAAGACGAATAAGCATCTTGATTAACGCTAAATAAGATATAATCTGTGGCCAAGTTCAACTTAGCCGCAGGTTTTTTTTATGCTTGACCCAGAAGAGCACCGCGCCATGCAGGATCGCAAACACGCTTATGCCGCTGAGCGTGCGCGTCAGACTGTATGGGATATTCGGAAAAACAGGGGTTTTTGGCTGCTTATTTCTGTCTTCATTATTGCTTTTGACCAACTCAGCAAATGGCATGTGACGCAAAATATATTCGTGCCGCGGGTTTTTGGCGCGGATGGGCAGAGCTTTGCCGATTGGATCATCAATGCGCATGAGCGCCTACCTTATTATTATATGCCTATTACATCCTATTTCAATTTAGTGATGGCGTGGAATACAGGCGTGAGCTTCAGCCTGTTCAGCGGGGGTGGCGGGCATACTTACCTTATTCTGATTGCTATTGCTCTTGCGATTACAGGCCTCTTCCTTGTGTGGCTTTGGAAGGCAGAGAGCCATTTTCAGGGCATCTGTTACGCCGTTGTTATTGGTGGCGCGCTTGGTAATGTTATAGATCGAGCACGTTTTGGTGCGGTGATCGACTTTTTAGATTTTCACCTTTACGGTCACCACTGGCCTGCCTTTAATGTTGCTGACATGGCGATTGTTTCAGGTATTTGTGTGTTGATAGGTGGATCTTTAGCCTTTGATCTTCGTAAAAAATGGCGCTATCGTAAAAAAATGAAACAAAAAAAACATATGGGCATTATTGCTTTACTCTTCCTCTCAATCACGTTGAGCGGGTGTGGCAATCTTAGGAATTCACTGGGCCTTGTAAAAGAGTCACCTGATGAATTTTCTGTTATCACCCGCGCACCTCTCGAAGTTCCACCGCATTTAATTTTACCTACACCTGTTTTGGGGCAACCTAGGCCTCAAGAACAAGCTGCGATTGCGCAAGCAGAACAGGCTGTGTTTGGGAATGTGCACGCGAAGAGCGTCGTATCAAGCAGTGCGGAGGACGCGCTTTTGAAAAATTCTGGGGCAGTGAATGCGTCATCGGATATTCGATCGACAGTGAATAATGAAACGCGTGAGCTTGCTGAGCGGAATGTGCCCACGGCGCAAAAATTGATTAATCTAGGCCGTAAAGCGGAGGCTTCCGCAACTGTTGTTGATGCCAAAGCCGAGTATGAGCGCCTTAAGGCAAATAAGGAAACGGGCAAAGTTATCACCGAAGGAGAAACACCCTTTATTGAAGAATAAAGTGTGTTATTGTGCGCTGCATGATGGTTCGATTTATATATTTATTTTTGTTTATTTTTTCTGTATCCCCTGCGTTTGCTCAGAATACGGTGTTTGATGCAAAATCTTTCACGCTAGATAACGGCTTGCAGATTGTTGTTGTTGAGAATAACCGCGCACCTGTTGTGACGCACATGCTGTGGTATAAAGTTGGGGCGGCGGACGAGCCGCGCGGGAAATCTGGTATTGCGCATTTTTATGAACATCTGATGTTTAAGGGGCATAGCCATCCGGAGCTTGGCACGTTTGCACCTGGCGAATTTTCGCGGATTGTTCGTGCGCTTGGTGGCAATGATAATGCCTTCACCTCTCAGGATTACACGGCTTATTTTCAATCTATTGCCTCAGAACACTTAGAAAAGATGATGCGTATGGAGGCTGGACGCATGCGCGGTTTGAACATTCCGCAATCTGAATTTGATTCCGAAAATAAAGTTATTTTGGAAGAACGCGCACAACGTACGGATAACGACCCGCGCGCGCAAATGGCAGAGCAGTTAAATGAAGCGTTGTATCCGAACCACCCCTACTCTATTCCTGTGATTGGGTGGGCGCATGAAATTGCGGCTCTTACCCTGGAAGATGCTACGGCATTTTATGATCAATATTACGTGCCGAATAATGCGATCCTTGTTGTTTCTGGTGATGTAAAGGGCGAAGATGTTTTGGCGATGGCTCAAAAGACGTATGGCCTGATTCCGAAGGGGAGTGTCCCTGTTCGGGAGCGTACCATCTCGCCGCCTTTTATTTCTGAAACGCGCGTAACACTTGAGCACGATAGTATTCAGCAGCCTGTTTTTCAACGAAAGTACCGCGTTCCAAGCTATAGGCAGACCCCTTCAGAGTCACTGGCCTTGCAGGTTTTAGAGAGCATTATGGGTGGCGGAGCCAGTTCACGGCTTTATAAGGCGTTGGTTGTTGAACAGAAAATCGCGACAGGTGTTAGTCTTTTTTATAATTCCGCCGCATGGAATGATGGAAGCTTGAGCGTTTCTGCCACGCCGTCAGAAGGAGTAACATTAGACGCTTTGGAATTAGCGCTTGAGGAGCAGTTACGCCTTTTGATTCGTGATGGCGTTACTGAAGCCGAGCTTACCGAAGCAAAAGCGAAATTACAGGCTGAGGCGGTTTATGCACGTGATAGCCTGACTGGCCCTGCGATGATTATCGGGTATTCGATGATTACGGGGTCGACGCTTCAAGATATTGAAACATGGCCTGCGCAGATTGAAGGCGTGAGCGCCCAGAATATTCAAGCCGTAGCGGCGACATATTTGAATCCTGATGCGCCTTATCAATATCCGCCTGTGACGGGGGTTTTGATGCCTAAACAGGAAGGTCAATAATTATGCGGATTTTGGTATTATTTGTTTGCTTGAGCTTTTCATTTCACGCCCATGCGCGTGATGTTCAGGAGAAATTTCTTGATATTCAAGAGGTTAAAACCGATAGCGGGTTGACCGCTTGGTTAGTGGAAGATCACTCTGTCCCTGTTATTGCGATTAAATTTGCCTTTCGCGGTGCGGGTGCAAAGAATGACCCCTCTGAAAAACAAGGCCTTGCTCGTATGGCTTCGAATACAATGGATGAGGGGGCAGGTGATATGGATTCGCAGGCCTTTCAAAAGGCGCTTGAGGATCATTCGATTACATTGCGCTTTGGTGTCACACGTGATCATTTCACAGGGCAACTTAAGACCCTGACGCGTCATAAAGACAAAGCCTTTGACTTGCTGTCATTGGCGCTTTTGAAGCCTCGCTTTGATGAGGATGCTGTGGGACGAATGCGTGAGAGCAATAAGAGCCGTATTCGTTCCTCGATTGCTAATCCGCGCTGGATTGCGGCGCGGTTACAAAATGATCGTATTTTTGAGGGACACCCTTATGCCTTGAATAGTGGCGGGACGCTTAGATCGCTTGATAATATTACGCCCGATGATTTACGGGGGTTTCATAGCCAGCTTGGTAAGAATAATATGATCATTGCAGTAGCGGGTGATATTGATGCCGAGACTCTCAAGAATAGTCTGGACTTCCTTTTTGGTGGTTTGCATGACGCGCGTTATGAAGCGGGTTCTTCAAAACCATTGAGCAATGCGGGCAAGACCTATATTTATGATCAAGATATTCCGCAGACTGTTATTACCATTACACAACAAGGTGTTGACCGCTCTGAACCTGATTATTATGCCGCGCAGGTGATGAATTTTATTCTGGGTGAGTCGGGTTTTGGATCGCGGTTGATGGAAGAAATTCGTGAAAAGCGCGGCCTGACTTACGGGATATATTCTTATTTTCAAGATTATGCCGAAGCTGACATTTTGAATGTTTCAACATCTACACGAAATGAGACTGTGGCCGATATGCTCTCCTTGATTCAGGCGGAATGGATGAAGATGCGCCATGACGCGGTGAGTGATGCTGAGCTTAAGGATGCTAAATCCTACATTACAGGCTCCCTGCCTTTGCAGTTAACGTCTACAGATTCGATTGCGAGCACTTTGCTTTCGCTGCAGATCGATAACCTCCCTCTTGATTATCTGGATCACCGGAATGCCAAGATTAATGCGGTGAGCGCCGATGAGGTTCAAAAGGTGGCCGAGCGATTACTGCACGCCGACTCTTTTACAACTATTCTTGTCGGAAAACCTGAAGGAGTGAGCGATGCAATTCCTCTCACGGCTTTGCCGAACGTCCAGTAATATGACTCCTTTACGTTCAGATTTCGATGAATGGCGCGCCTTAGAGGCGCAGGCCTTGAAACTGTCTGGTCGTTCTATTCAATCTTTGTTTGATGAAGATGAGATGCGCTTTGATGATATGCATTTGGTGCATGGAGGTCTTTTGCTGGACTACTCCAAGAATCTTGTTTCGCGTGAGATTATGGACAGTTTGCTGCAGCTTGCGCGTGCCTGCAACATCGAAGGGTGGCGTACACGAATGATGGATGGTGAAGAAATCAACATCACGGAAAACCGTGCTGTTCGTCATATGGATTTACGCAAGGATAAACCCGAACTCGACATTGCCGCGGTGCACTCGCGCATGTATGAATTTTGTGCGCGTCTTTATGATTCTGGCCAGATCAAAAATGTCGTCAATATCGGTATTGGTGGTTCTGATTTGGGTGGTCGCATGGCGTATATGGCGCTGACGCCGTTCAGACGTGATGACATTAATGTTCGTTTTGTTTCTAATGTTGATGGATCACATCTTGCTGAGGCACTGAAAGGCCTTGATGCCAAATCGACTTTGTTCATTGTGGCCTCCAAGTCTTTTACAACTCAGGAAACAATGCTGAATGCGCGAAGTGCACGTGCATGGGTGATAGATCAAGGGGTTGAGGATATCTCCAAACATTTTGTTGCATTGACCAGTAATGTTGACGAGGCTTCGGCGTTTGGCATAGACCCTAATTCCGTCTTCCCGATGTGGGATTGGGTTGGAGGGCGCTTTTCTCTCTGGTCTAGCATTGGCTTGCCGCTGTGTATTGGGATCGGGCCAGATCATTTCCGTAGTCTTCTTAAAGGGGCCTCAAGCATGGACGAGCATTTTGTGACCGCCCCCCTTGCAGAAAATATGCCTGTAATTTTAGCTCTTATCGGTGTTTGGAATCGCAATTTCATGGGCTATCCGGCACTATGTATGGCGCCTTATGATCATTATATGCGCTATTTCTGTGATTATATGCGCCAGTTGGATATGGAGTCGAACGGTAAGTCTGTTGATAGAGACGGGCGCCGAGTTCCTTATGGCACAGGCCCGATTGTGTTTGGTGAGGTCGGCACCAATAATCAACATGCGTTTTTTCAATTGCTCCATCAAGGCAGCGTCATTAGCCCGTGTGACTTTATTATGAGTAAGAAAACACAGAACCCGCTTGCAGGGCATCATGAGAAGCTTTTGGTGAATGCACTGGCACAATCCCAGGCGATGATGCAAGGTCAAAAAAATGAAGATTTGCACCATCATTTTGATGGGAACAGGCCGAGTAATACGATTATTCTCGATGAATTAAATCCTTTTGGTTTAGGACAATTGCTTGCGCTGTATGAACACAAGGTATTTGTTCAAGGCATTATCTGGAATATTAACAGTTTTGATCAATGTGGCGTGGAGCTTGGCAAAATCCTTGCACTTAATATTGAAGAACACACTGGTGATCTTGATGGCTCGACCAAGGGTTTGCTGGCATATTTGAATCTAGATTAGGTTCATAGAGAGTCTATTTTAGATGGTCTTCAATAGTCATTTGCACTGCGTTTATTTTGACCTTCTTCTTGTGTATAAACTGTTCAAAGATCATATGATTTTATGATATTATAGGCTTACCATGCTCAGATATGTTGACGATATTCCTGATTTGAAGGACTTGCCTGTGATTTCGCAGGACAGGCTCAATCAGCTTATCGAACACCATCTTATGTTTATGCGCGGTCAAGTTGGTGGCAAGCGTTTATCTTTGCAATATTGCAACCTTTCTGGCTTGAATTTCTATAATCATGATTTATCGCAGGCTGACTTTTCTGGTTCTGTTCTGGTTGGTGCAGACCTGTCGCTTGGGACATATCGGGGTGCTATTTTCTTTGGTTGTGATTTGCGCGGGGCGGATCTTTCGCATGCGGATCTTTCGCGCACTGATTTGCGTGGGGCTTGCTTATCGGGGGCAAATTTAAACGCGACCAACCTGAGTGCAGCGGATTTACGTGAGGGTAAAATCATGGAAAAATCCCGTGAAGGCGGGATTGCAGATCGTGAGCGTTCTGCAGGTGAGGGGACAAAAACAATTTTGTCAGGGGCACGTTTGAACAAAGCTAATCTTTCTGGAATACGTGCGAAGAACGCAGATTTTTCTGATGTCGATATGGCGAACGCGATATTACAGAACGCTGATTTGCGTAGCGCAAGCTTTCATGGCGCTAATCTCAGCCTTGTTGATTTTACAGGATCGGATATTACGCATTCGGATTTACGGAGCTCCATTCTGTCTGGCGCCATTATGGAGGGTACGGAAAGTTATGGTGCGGACAAAAGCGGTGCGGTGACGCAGGATAATATGGGGAAAGTTCTTGAAGACCCTGAAGAAACGCTTAAGAAAATTCTTGAGGCACATACGCTATGGATTGCATCAAATGGCACTGATGGTGAGCGGCTTGATCTTAGTGGCTATGATTTGCGTAATTTGTTTGATTTACGGCTTTATAACATGACGGCTATGAGGGCACGTGATGCATGCTTTTTAAATTTGGACTTAAGCCGTGCGGCGTTGCAAAGCGCGGATTTAGTTGGTGCAGACTTTCGTGATTGTTATATGGAGAATATTGATTTGCGAGGTTCTAACCTCAGAGACGCCAAGCTCACTCGCGCCAATTTAAGGGGCGGACGCCTTAGCCCCTTGCAGTTTGAGAAAAAAGGCGGCGGGACGCGTGTTCATCGTATTGACCTTAGTGGTGCGGATTTACGATTTGCTGATTTGCGCGATATTGATTTGCGTGATGCGATTATGCTGGGCGCGGATTTGACGTATGCAGATTTGAGTAACGCTGACCTACGCCGTGCCGATTTGTCTGGTGCGGTTTTAAAAGACACCGTAATGGACGGAGCGCAACTTGAGAAAGCGATTATTGATTTTAGTAGGCTTTAGTTTTTCATTGCGCTATAAAATATTATGCGCATACGTTATTTACCTGAAACATTGATTAATCAGATTGCTGCTGGCGAGGTTGTTGAACGGCCAGCGGCGGCGATTAAGGAGCTGGTCGAGAATTCTATTGATGCGTGCGCAGGCGCGATTGATGTCGATATTCATGCAGGCGGGAAGAGCAAGGTTGTGATTTCCGATAATGGGCATGGGATGAATGCGGAGGAGCTGAACGCTGCGCTAGATCGGCATGCAACGTCGAAGCTCCCGGGAGATGATTTACTTAATATTGCACATCTTGGGTTTCGCGGGGAGGCGCTCGCTTCTATTGCGGCGGTGTCGCGGATTAAGGTTCAGAGCTATAGTTTGGAGACACAGGAAGCCTATGAAATCACATGCGCTGCGGGCAAGAAGAGCGCGGTTATGCCCTCCTCTCATCCCAAGGGAACACGGATTGAGGTGCGGGATCTATTTTATGCCACGCCTGCGCGGCTGAAATTCCAGAAGAGTGATCGCGCGGAATATGGCGCGGTGAAGGATATGATTTCGCGGCTTGCGATGGCGAATCACGAGATTGCGTTTACCCTGTCTCATAATGGAGAGAAGAAACTCAAGCTGCCTGCTGTTTTGGATCGACAGAGCCGTTTGGCCTCTATTTTAGGGCGTGACTTTGGAGAGAATTGTTTGGAGATTTTCGCCGAACGAGATGGAGTACAGCTTTCTGGCTTTGCAGGGCTGCCGACCTATCATCGCGGGAATGCGCAACAACAATATTTGTTTGTGAATGGGCGGGCGGTGAAGGATAAATTACTTCATGGCTGTGTGCGTGCATCATATGCGGATGTTTTGCATCGGGATCGTCATCCTGTTCTGGCGCTGTTTCTTGATTTGCCGTCATCCGAGGTTGATGTCAATGTTCACCCCGCCAAGGCCGAGGTACGTTTTCGCGATGCGCAAGGTGTGCGTGGTTTGATTATTGGGGCGCTGAAGGGCGCTTTGCATGAGCATGGGTTTCAGGCCTCGACGACAGTTGCGGGAGATACTCTGTCTGCTTTTCGGCCTGGTTCTGGCTTGCCTTTGCACCGCGGCGCGGCGCCCGCCGTTCCCATGAGCTATGCGCGCTCTGCGCCGACATATGGGAATTTGGCGGAGGCCACGCATATGCTGTATGAGCCTCAACCTGCGGGGCGGATTGAGGCGGAAGAGGCCGCGCCTGAGGTGCAGAATCATCCTTTGGGGGCTGCACGGGCGCAGTTACATGAGAATTATATTGTGGCGCAGACGCAAGAGGGCATAGTTATCGTTGATCAGCATGCCGCGCATGAACGCCTTGTTTATGAACGGTTTAAAGCGCAAATGAGCGAGCGCGGGATTGATAAACAAGGCTTGCTGAGTCCTGAGATTAAAGAGCTTGATGATATTGCAGCGGAGCGTTTGCTTGGCTGGAGGGAGACGCTGGCGCGTTTGGGGTTAGAAATTGAGCCGTTTGGCGGAGCAGCGATTGCTGTGCAAACCGTGCCTTCGATTTTGAGCGGGCGCATTGATGTGCAGGGGCTTATTCGTTCTCTAAGCGATGAGTTGGAGGAGCATGATCAGGCGTTGGCGTTGGAAGAGAAGATTAATCATATTCTCTCAACGATGGCGTGTCATGGCTCTGTTCGATCCGGGCGGCGCATGAACGCAGATGAGATGAACGCGCTTTTGCGGCAGATGGAAGACACGCCGTTATCGGGGCAGTGTAATCACGGACGCCCCACTTATGTGGAGCTTTCGCTCAAAGATATTGAACGTTTGTTTGGACGCAGGTAGTGTAGGATTTATGGAAGAAAAGAAGAAAATCTTGATTTATTACGGTGTGTTTTTTGCCTCTTTTTTTCTTACCCTGGTTCCTGTGAGCGTTGTTTCTGTTTTTAGTTTAATGATTTGCGCATGCGCCGTTGCTGCGATTTATATGGAGCGTGCGCGTCAAGAAGACGACAGTCTGATCAGTAATCATATGACGTTCCTGATTAGAAGTTTTTGGCGTGGTAACTTGTATTTAGTGTTAAGCTCGCTTTGTGGGTTGATGTATCTTTTGCTTATGGCAGATTACGAGACATTTGGTGCCTGCGTTGATGCGATGTTGAGGGCTATCAATAGCGGTAGCTTTGAAAGGCTTGGAGGTTTAGCGCATGCCTGCGAGAAATTGTTTCTGAAAGAAAATGCTGATCACCTCAAAACCTCAGCTTTTATTGCATTCATTCCTATTGTAACCTATCTTCTTTAT
>CAYGSA010000043.1:0-13871 GCA_964352375.1 uncultured Micavibrio sp. | reverse complement strand
TCAATAGCGGCACGAATTTCTTCGTATTTTTCATGAGTGTCGGGATAAACGCCTTCATGTAAATCCCTATGCGTCATTTGAATTTCAAACGGAACATGTTTTTGAGGGTTTCTGGGATTAAAGTTCATTAAAAATCCCATATACCCCCACTGCTTGGGAGTCTCAAACATGTCTTTCGGAGTACGTCCATAATCAAAACGGCCTCTCTCTATTAAAGAACTTTCAAATGGTGTTTGGTTTTTACCCGGTAGAACGTCACGCCGCATGGTTGGAATGACAGAATCGGGATCGTCAAACAAAATCATAAAACGGCAAGGATCAAGAACTTGATTAAAGTCACCACCATAGTCTTGTTGCGCTTTTTCTAACATTCTTCTTTGCGTTTTTGTAGGGCCAGCCAAAATGTCATTATGAGGATCTAAGCCAGTTAGCTCACAAATATCTTTACAAACTTGATATGCGCGGCTTCGGGTCTGCTGTGCATGACCAAAAGTCCAGTTTGCTCTATCAACAAGCTTATCTCTATTACGCATAACAGCTAAACCCTCACACCCTGACTCAAACAATATTCCCGAAACCGCGCTTCATCCACCTCTTCGACATCCAGTGAGTCATTGAGGCGGCGGATCATCGCATTATCTTTTACAAAAACGCCGTTCTCATCAGGTTTTTCAATCTTAATCGGCAATTCGTCAACCACTGTCACACGGAGCGGATGAACACCCACAATGTAATACTGAATCTCTTCAGGTGCATTCGGGTCGTAATCAAAATCCATAATATCAACCAAGATCAGCCTCCTCCAGACGACGAATAGACTCTCGTATAAGATCAGAAGTAGCTTCGGGCCGCGCATCAGATATGTATTCAGTGCGTGCCATAGCAAAATCTTTATGGCTATCAAATATTTCAAACTTAGACGAATAGGCAAGCTGACCAACCGCACCGGCGGGTACCCATTTCGCATCGGCCTCGCTGTAACGCTGTAAAGATGCCTGACGGATATTTTCTTCCTGCGTATAGCGCATAAATTCCGCTCCGTGCGTGCCATGCTTAATCGCATAAAAATATTTACCTTTATCCTGCTCACGCTCGACAAACAGTTCAGCATCACGCGAATGAGTTTCTGCGTTAGCTTGTTCAGCCAATACATCATAGAGCATATTCCGACAATCTTGATAGCGCTTTTGCCGCTGTTCAGTCAGCCTATGTTTCGCAGGGTTATCGAGAAGCGCCTCATACCCATGCGCATGCCGCACTTGCGCGGTAATGCCGCGCGCAATGGTCGAATAAGCCCAAGCCAACATCTGATCCGCAGGCGATACAAGTCCTTCCGCTGTAATATCTTCTGATTTACGCTTAAAAAAATGCGATTGTTTTGAAACCGCTTCGATTTGTTCCGCAACAACTTGTAACTCACAAATCTGATATTCCGCCTGACCTTTATCATCTTCACCAACAGGAACGGCAATTTTAAAATTAAGACACGAATATCCTGTTTGCGCCTTGGGTGTCTTGAAATAATCACTCTCCTGAACAACAAACATCCCGTGCATAGCCAGCAAATCAGGCAAGTTTTCTTGCATTGTTTGAATTTGCTCAGGCGAGTCTACAATAATTTTCCCACGCGCCATATCACAGAGCAGCGATGCATCTCCCTTATAATCATCCTTAATTTTATCTTCTGCGCGCCCTAATTCTTTTGGCTTACCAATTTTAAGGGATGCGCCAGTATCCCGCCTGATATCAATCATTGCCGAAGCAAGACGCTCAGTTGCGGTATGATGTGTTTCGACCATACGCTCAAAGCTCATACGCTGCTTTGCGTGACCATGAGAGTCACGCATAGAGTTCGCTAAAACTTCAAAATGACGGGATAAACCCATACTAAATCCCCTGTTTATTTTTATTTTTTCTTACTATATCAAGACACAAGGCCTTAATGCAATAATATTCTCTTGCATGCAAAGAATAGGCTCGCTATACCGTTCATTCAAACGGAAAGAACCGAATATAAAAAGGATTTAAACATGGCTGTTGAACGTACATTTTCAATAATTAAACCAGATGCCACGCGCCGCAATTTAACAGGCGCAATTAACGCGAAACTCGAAGAAGCAGGCTTGCGTATTGTTGGCCAAAAACGCATCCATATGAGCCTCGATAAAGCAAAAGGCTTCTATGCTGTTCACAGCGAACGCCCATTCTTCGGCGAACTCACCGAATTCATGAGCTCCGAGCCTGTTGTCGTTCAAGTCCTCGAAGGTGAAGACGCTGTCGCAAAGAACCGCGAAGTCATGGGCGCAACTAACCCAGAAGAAGCAGACGCAGGCACAATTCGCAAAGAATACGCCCTCAATATCGGCGAAAACTCCGTCCATGGATCAGATTCACTGGAAAACGCAAAAATCGAAATTGAATACTTCTTCAAGGCAGATGAGATCGTAGGATAGGGGTAACTCTAACTTTTAAGCCAGTCTAAAAGGGCATAGCGGGTATCCTCGTTTATGCCCTTTAGCTTTTTGGCTGATTGCACAGCATTTTCTTTATCCATAAGCTTAGCATATTTCTCTACGTCAGAGGCCACAGCGCTCAAGGCAGACATGCCAAAATTGCCTGCCATACCTTTAAGCTCATGTCCACGCGCAGCTAGATTACCAATATCCACAGCATAAGCTGAGGCTTCAAGTACTTCAATAATCTCTGTAGATTTGTCTAAAAAACCATAAAGCAATGTTTCTAGTTGAGTGTCACCAAGCGTATTTTTTAAGTTAGTTAGCATCCCGAGATCAATATACGCGCTTTGAAGAGGCATTTCATGTTCGGAAGGCATCATAACTTCCTGCTGTGCCTCATCAGGCAGGTCATTTGTTTGAGAAGAACTTGTCTCAGGGCTAGGTTTTTTATCAGTCTCAGACAGTCTATCAGATGGAATGCCGAGTATATATTTTTGTATATCTGTTAATTCATCATTACTCTTAATCTGTTTTTGCTCAAGCCGCTCCTGAGCGGGAACTTTTGTATGCGCTTGTCTGATAGGTTGGTGAGGGGCGCCAGTTGAAGCTTGTAAATGACCATCATCACGAATATCATAAATACGCGCAGGTGAGTCCTCCATAAAATGTTCGCGGTCATCAAACTGCAGGTCTGTTTTAACGTGTTTTAAATCAATGGATTTATTGGATCTATGAGCAAAAAATTCGGCAGGAAGATCATTTTCAAATTTACCTATTGATGCATTATAAAGAAGAATTTTCAAATCTTTATAATGCACTGGTTTAGGCAGCAATCCATTCATGCCAGCCTCGAAATAAGTCTCCACATCTTCAAGCATTACATTGCCCGTCATCGCAATAATAGGCGTCGAAGCAATATTAATATTACCATGGGCTCTAATTTTTTTCGTTGTTTCAATGCCAGAAAAGCCACCTATCTGGATATCCATAAGAATGAGATCAGGTTCTTTATTAAAGCATATATCAATGGCTTCCAAGCCATTTGCCGCCATATACAAAGTATGACCGTCCCGAGACAGTAAACCGTGCATGACCTTTCTGTTCAACTCGTTATCTTCGACAATAAGAATGCGCATCGGCTTCGTGTCAAACGCGTTATCCTGATCGAGGAACTCAATTTTATTTTGTTTTTCTTCTATCTGACTTAGGAGAACGTGTTCATCTGTTTTATTTGCACGCTCAAACTTTAATTCAAAAGAGAATGCACTGCCTGACCCAACCTGACTATGGATATCAACATGACCGCCCATGGCATGAACGAGGCGCTGCGCAATAGCCAGACCAAGTCCCGTCCCACCATATTTTCGTGCGATACTTGTATCTGCTTGAGAAAAAGGAATGAAAAGCTTATCTTGAGCCTGCGGTGCAATACCGATGCCTGTATCACGAACGCAAAAATATATAGTGCGTCCCTCATCTTTAGTCTGCAGCGATATAGTAACACGCCCGTCTTCAGTAAATTTAAGACCATTACTCACAAAATTTAGAAGAATTTGTCTAAGCCGCGTAGGATCGCCTACAACAAATTGAGGGACATCATTTGCAATATCATGCTCAAGCGTAATGCCTTTTTGGGCAGCATGACCAGACATCAAAATAACAATATCTTTGATAAGCTTATGCATATCAAAAGCAATAGCCTCAATAGTCATGCTTCCACGCTCTATTTTCTCAAAATCCAAAATGTCATTGAGCAAATTCATCATCGTGTTGCTCGATTGATAGATTGCATCTACATATTCACTTTGACGTTTGTTAAGATGCGTATCATGTAAAAGCTGTACCATACCCAAAACACCGTTCATTGGCGTTCTAATCTCGTGACTCACAACGGCCAAAAAAGAAGATTTCGCCTGATTAGCTTTATCGGCCATTTCTTTTGCCTGTCTCATTTCTTCTGTGCGCTTGACCTCACGTTCCCTAAGCTCGGACATCAGCTCTCTCTCTCGCTCAATGACGCGTAGAAGTCGCGCATGATCCGCCGAAGATTTCGATTTTTGTAATTGCGCATAAGAAAGCTCTTTTTGCTTTTGTTTCTCTAGAGTGCGCTCCTCTAATTTTTTGTGATACTCATACGAAAAAAAATAAGAAGAGACAAAGAAAACGGCGCTCAGAAGGTGAGGTATCCAAAATATCATATAAGTTTCGGAATGCTCTGGCATAATTCCAAGTGCCGCTAAACAGAGTATCATTAAAGGAATAACAGAAAGCCATATACTGCAGCAAAACAAGGCTTTGAGAGGAAGAGGCATAGTGCCCGTAAAACCCGCAATAACACTTAAAACTAAAACAGAACAGAATACACTCAGAACCAAGGAAATAAGACCGAAAGAGCTGTAGCTCAGAATTGTCAAATAAAGAATAAGCGCTACAAAAACAACAAAAGAGGTTGATATTAAAAAAAGATTTTCAAAAGGATTATGCTGATAATCTATTTGAATAAAAAATTTTGCCGCTACAAACAATGCCACAAAACTAGAAATATAAAGGATAAACATCAGTCGCCCGTCTAAAATATCCTGAGAGACAATCTGGGTATCAAAATTATAGAAAAGAGAAAATAAAGTCGCATAGTACGAGAATAAAGCAAGAGAGGCAGGATTTCGATTTTCATAAAATGAAAAAACAAAAAAACTCATAATAAGGCAAAAAATAATAGAGATAGTGATAAAGCGTGAATCACCTTTAAACATCTCTTTCATATAATGATTCTGTGACATTAAATGGGGCACAAGCGTCAGGGGAAACCCTTTTTCAGCAACAATCCGTAAAATTATGTCATTTTGGCCTTGAGCAAATTTCAAAGGCACAGACGCCCCCAAAACAGGGATGTTTTTTCCATCTCGACCATCATCAGAAAAATTCATTATATAGCCTGTCGTAGCATTAATGATGCTAAGGTCACGCGCAAGCCCGAGGCGGCCATTAAATGATTTTCCAAAATCTAAAATCCAGTTTTCTTCCAGACTTTGATTATCAACCGAGAATAAAATCCAGTGCACTGCCCCACTTAATCCGATGGATATAATATCAGTAGATCTTTTCTCACCCCTTAATTTACCCTCATAATGCTTTAAAATCTCTTGATAAGTGAGCGTTCCTTTTTCATCTTTGGTAATATAAACATAAGGCGATATCGCAAAAACATCGTATTCGTCTGATAGCATCAGTCCGTTCGCTGTGCTGGTATGCGTAAAAATATGAGGTAAAAAAAGTGCAGACACACAAACTAGGCAAAAGATCGCAGCGACCTGTTTGGCGCGCAAAGATAGGGGCTGTCGTTTCAAAATATTTATCATCATTTTTGCAGGCATTGCTCTTGAACCTTGCAACCATACAAAGAAAGTACAGTGCTTTGCGCAAATCATGACTGAGAAACTTTAATATTTAATTAGGATGAGGTTAAAAAAACTGAACAAACCCCAAGGCAAGCGCAATAAGAATAGCCACAGTTGCATAGATAGAATATTTTCCGCCAATCGTAAAATTACGCCATAACGTCTCTGCGCTTTCAAGTTGCTCTGGGTCAATTTCTGGGGGAGTGTGGTTTGCCATTTTTTTCTGATCTCTTTATCAATATGTTAAGCACAATCTACTAAAGTTTTATCCTCTAATCCAGCCCAAATTTTTCCGCGACTACTTTAATCGCCTCTGGATAGATCATGTGCTCTTCCATAAGAACACGATCCGCAAGCGTTTCAGGCGTATCACCCTCTAAGATTGGAACGCGAACTTGTGCAATAATTTCACCACTATCAAGCTCGGGTATAACATAGTGAACTGTGCAGCCAGTTTCTGCCCGACCATCTGCAAGGGCACGCGCATGTGTGTTTGTGCCTCTATAATCAGGAAGTAAAGAAGGGTGAATATTAATAATCTTCTTCGGCCAACGCTCCACAAATGAGGGGGTCAAAATCCGCAAAAACCCGGCAAGCACAATTAAGTCAACATCATAGTTCTTAAGGCGCTGGGATATCTCAGCCTCAAAAGCCTCTCTCTCACCATAAAGTTTATGATCAACGGTTTCAGTTGGAATATTACAAGCATTTGCGACTTTAACCCCGCCTGCATCTGGCCTGTTAGACAAAACGACAGAAATCTCAGCAGGGAAGCTATCACTCATGCAAGCATCCATAATCGAACGCATATTACTGCCGCGCCCAGAAATGAAAATCGCAAGCTTTAGCTTTTTTAGCCCCATGCTTTTTTTCGGTTCTTAATCATAAAAGAAATTTCGGGTTGTTTCGCAGCGGTAATTTGACCAATAGCACTGACTGTTTCACCAGAATTATTCAGGGACTCTTCAAGAGCGTTGGCATGCTTCGGATCACAAATGACAATCATACCAATTCCACAATTCAGCGTACGCATCAGATCATCATTATCCAAATTACCTTTTTTCTTCAACCATTTGAAAATCTGGGGCAGTTCCCAAGCGGCCGCGTCAAGAGAGGCTGATAACCCATCAGGCAAAACACGTGGAATATTCTCAGATAAGCCTCCGCCCGTGATATGCGCCATACCTTTAATCACTGGTTTGCCATGATCATTCTTAATTTCAAATGCCTTAAGTAAAGATTTCACGTAAATACGTGTAGGTGCAAGCAGGGCATCCACAAGCGTTTCTGCATGCGATAAGGTCTGTTTCTCAAGATCTCTGTCCTGCATCGCTACAACCATATCAAAAGGAATACGCTCGTCATAGCTATGACCACTATCCGCAAGAATCTTCCGAACCAGCGAATAGCCATTCGAATGCACACCATTAGAGGACAGCGCCAAAATCACATCACCAGATTGTATAGTCTCACCATTAATCAACTGGTCACGGTTAACTGCACCAACGGTGAACCCTGCAAGGTCATAATCCCCGTCAGCATAAAGCCCAGGCATCTCGGCAATTTCACCACCAATCAGCGCACATCCGGCAATTTCACAGCCCTTCGCAACACCTTCAATGACCGCCTTACCAACGCGTTTATCAAGGACGCCTGTCGCAAAATAATCCAGGAAAAATAAAGGCTCGGCACCCTGTACAATAAGGTCATTCACGCACATCGCAACCGCATCAATCCCAATTGTATGATGCACATCAGCGTCAATAGCAACTTTGATTTTCGTTCCGACGCCGTCTGTTGACGAAACCAGAATCGGATCGTCATATCCCGCAGCCTTCGGGTCAAACAAAGCCCCAAACCCGCCAAGCCCTGACATCATGCCTGCACGGTGCGTATTCCCAACTGCAGGTTTAATAGATTCAATCAACTCATCCGCGGCATCAATATCGACGCCAGCTTGTTTATAAGCACTTGGCGGTTTGTTATGTCCTTGCATATCTTTTACTTTTCTTTCGTCTTGCTCTTCAAAGCATCGCGTTATAAAACAATAAGATCATTATCACTTTTTAGGTGCACCATGGGCATACAATATAAGGCTTTTCACTGCAAGCGTATAATAATTGCGATTGTAATTCTATGCATCGGAGTCACACACTCCACGATCGTTTCAGCGCAAAACAGTTTATTCACTGTTGAAAATGTGACCGTAGATGTAACAGCGGAAAACTCGGTAGAGGCACAAGAGCAAGCCTTCGAAAAAGCGCAACAACTAGCCTTCGTAATTCTCGCCAAACGCCTTGTATCAGAAGGGCAAGATCAAAATGTCACGACCCCCGACAGCCTAACGCTATCGGCCCTGATCAAAGATTATGAAGTCACGAACGAAAAGCTATCCTCAGTAAGATATGTCGGCACATACATATTTCGTTTCAATGAAAAAGCCATAAGCAGATTATTCTCGCTCTCAGGCGTAAGCTACACACAAAATACAAGCTCAACATTGCTGGTTTTGCCTGTTTTGAAGCAAGACGGGGAGACAACCATTTGGTCTGAAGACAATATTTGGATGCAGGCATGGTCGCGAAACAAGGTTTTCTCCAGACTTGTTCCGATCCAAATTCCGATTGGCGATCTAGCAGATATCTCGGATATTGATGATGATAACGCCCTGCGCTATGAACGCTTGAAACTCAACCGCATGCTCTCGCGCTACGGCGCAAAAGAAGCGGCTATTATGATAGCAGACCCACAAGAGGGCGGCAAAAAACTAAAAATTAGTATCTATCGCACAGACCGTGGCCGCGCTGAATATGTTCAACAAATTGTATTAGAAGCGCAACAAAATGAAGATGTAAGCGTGCTATATGATCGTGCGGTTTTCATGGGCAATGAAGCCTTACAAAAAGACTGGAAACGCAAAAACGCATTCAGTGAATCACAAAGTAAAAGCTACACTCTTCGCATCCCTTTAAAAGATCTGAAACAATGGATCAGAGTTAAGCAATCCCTATCAAAACTTCCAGGCGCAAGTGATCTAAGGCTGAACACATTGAAGAAAATAGAGGCAAATGTATCCCTTAATTTCAGAGGAGATGAAGCGCGTTTCAGAGAAAATCTCTCCCGCGCAATGCTGAGTCTCGGTCAGATTGACCAAGACGGAACCTATGGCCTGTTCATAGGCCATAGAAAATCAAACAGCTTTTACCGCCCCATCGGCGAAAAATCGCGTCCCTTTAACGCAACAAAACAGACATTCTAAATCATGAGCGTTCAACCCTTAAAGCCATCAACACATTTGATCTTCTGGTTTGGCGCCAGCCTAGCCTTCATTGCGACAATCATCTTGTTTAAAACCATGCTTTTGCCCTTCGTTATGGGCATTGCGGTAGCGTACCTCCTCAACCCTACTGTCAATAAATTCAGTGAAATCGGAATCGCTCGCGGCCCAGCTGCTCTGATGATCTTGTTCGGCTTTTTAATCTTGATCGGGGGCTTTATCGGAATAGTCTCACCGATTCTCTATCGTGAACTCGCTCAATTCTCAAAAGACCTACCTGAATATATTGAAAAAATTACAAGCCTCCTAACGCCGCTAACCGCCAGATTAGAAGAATATGTCGGCACTGTTGAAAAAGAAAAGCTTCAGGGATTGCTTCAGGAAAACGCGGGTTCTGCAACTGAATTTGCAAAAATCCTTCTCAGTAAACTCGCCGCAGGCGGGCAGGCAGTGGCAGATATTGTATCTGTTGCCATCTTCATGCCCATTGTTGCCTATTTCATGATGAAGGAATGGCCAGCTGTTACAAAATGGGTACATGACTTAATGCCACGCCATTCTGAAGGCACAATCATGGGGCTTTTAAAACAAATCGATGGCAAACTCTCTGGCTTTGTACGGGGGCAAATCACTGTGGCGGTGATTCTCGGAATAGCGTATGCGATCATGCTCACCCTCGCGGGGCTGAAATATGGGTTTCTCATCGGCCTGTTATCAGGCTTTCTCTCTGTAATCCCAATGGTCGGCTCAGCCGTAGGGCTTGTCGTCAGCGTCGCCGTCGCATGGTTTCAAGCAGGGGATATCATGTTCGTAACGCTCATCGCAGGAATTTTCATCGGCGGCCAAATCATAGAAGGCAATTTCCTAACCCCCAAACTTGTTGGCGACAGTGTTGGCCTCCATCCCCTTTGGGTGTTCTTCGCTCTTCTCGCAGGCGGCAGCTTGCTCGGCATTCTGGGCATGTTCTTGGCAGTGCCTGTTGCTGCAGTCATCGGCGTTTTGCTCGCGTTCGGAATTTCAGAATATAAACAAAGTGCCTATTACCTTGACCCTGAGGTCGAACCAGTAAAGCCAGCGAAAAAGAAAACCGCCCAGAAAAAGACAACAAAGAAAAAAGCGCCAAAGAAAGCGGATAATCAGTAATGCCGCATACCTTAAGAAACGCAGCCCAAATCCCGCTCGATTTAGGCTGCCGCCACGCCTTCGAGCGCTCAGATTTCCAAATCGGTGTCAGCAATCGCGATGCAGTAGGCTGGATAGATCGTTGGCCCAATTGGCCTGCCCCCGTCCTTGTCCTACAAGGGCCTGCAGCCAGCGGTAAAAGCCACCTCGCAGCTGTATGGCAAGATAAAACTAAGGCTGCGACCATAAACGCAAAAGAACTAACCTCTACAGAAGCATTAGACCTATTCGAACGCGGGCCTGCGCTTGCGCTAGATAGCCTTGACCCATGGCTCGGTGACCCTGCAGCAGAGCGCACGCTGTTCCACCTTTATAATATGCTCAAAGAAGAGCAAAAAACCATGATGATCACCATGCGCATGAGTCCATCATTAACGGATTTCATTCTGCCTGATCTCGCCTCCCGCTTCCGCGCCGCACCAAGCGTAAGCATACACGCGCCCGATGATATGCTGCTTGCGTCTGTACTTATTAAATTGTTCACAGACCACCAGCTCAGCGTGAACAACGACGTCATTTCCTATATCCTGCCGCGCATGGAACGTTCCTTTTCATCCGCACGCGATATCGTTCAGCGCGCCGATCAAAAAGCCCTCTCCGAAAAACGCGGCATCTCCGTTCCTCTTATGCGCAAAGTTCTTGCTGAAATGATTGACGATTAAGTCACATCCATCGCGTTGGGCGGGCAGGGGCATCGTAATCCAAAGGCTCGGTAATATACGAAAGTGCATTTGCGCCAAATTGAATATCTGCCCAGCTGTCGCATGGGCAGTCCAACACGCTCAATGTTGCAGGTTGATACCCTGCAGATAATTTTTGCATCATAGCGTCATGAGTAGGGTCGCTTAGGCGAATGACAAGCTCGTAAATTGAGGGGTTGTGCGCAATAACCATAATATTAGAATGATCATCAGAAGCGCCTTGAATCTGTGTAAGATAATCGCCCGCCGCGCCGTTATACAAAATCTCAGGATGAGAAGCAGGGCGCTCACCAAGCGAGCTCTCCAGAGCCTCTAATGTCTGGCGCGTCCGCAGGGCGGGAGAGCACAAAACAAAATCAGGAATAAACCCTTTTTTCTCCATTAGACATCCAAGCGCACTTGCATCATCAATGCCCTTAGGAGACAGCGCGCGCTGCTTATCACTCGGCGCATCGTTCAAGGCTTGCGCATGCCGCAATAATAAAAGTCGTTTCATCATCTCTATTCTTTAATAGGAACCTTCATAACTTTACCATTTTGAAGGCCAATGGCAAGTGTTCCGTGCTTAACCGCCAGCGCATCCGCGCCAAAAACTTCGCGCCGCCATCCCTTAAGAGCGGGAACGTCAGCGTCATCATCAAGGGCAATCGCCTCGATATCATCGGCGTTCGCGATTATCTTGCTCGCAACCTCATGCTCTATGCTGATCACTTTTAAAAGCAGCTTCAAAACATCAATCGTCGCCATCGCACTTGCAGAAATCTGCCGTCGTTTCTGCGGAATAGGCCAGCTATCTTTTTGGATGTTCAAGGCTTTTTGAATTACATCCAAAATCTCTTGTCCCTTAGACTCTTTGTAATACTCCTTTGACAGGTTTCTGATCTTCGATAATCCCTTAAGGCTAGTCGGCAGTTGAGAGGCTATATCGGCGAGAGTTTCATCCTTCATTAACCACGGCTTGGGAATATTGCGCTGCTGCGCTTTTGTCTCGCGCCACGCCGCAAGTTCGCGCAACACAATAAGGTTCTTTGGCTTCGGCGAGCGAATTTTTATCCGTTTCCAAGTTTCGTATGGATCATTTTCATATACGGCAGGATCGGTAAGAGAAGCATCTTCCTGACGCACCCAATCAGTACGGCCGCGTTTTTCAAGCTCCGCCATCAATCTAAGATACACATCGCAAAGATGGGTCACATCCCCCAAAGCATAGTCGATCTGCTTATCACTCAGCGGCCGGATAGCCCAATTTGTAAATTGAGAGCTTTTATCAATCTGCACGCCAGTAATATTCTGCACCAATCGATCATAACCAATCGAATCGCCATATCCACAAACCATCGCCGCAATCTGCGTATCAAAAACAGGCGCAGGTACTTTTCCGGTAAGAGTGTAGAAAATCTCCAAATCCTGCCGCCCTGCGTGGAAAACCTTGAGAATGTTTGCATCATTCAACAAGTCAAATAAAGGTGTAAGGTCAATCCCCTCGGCCAGAGTGTCAATCGCTTTGGCATTCTTCTCTGGGCAACTCACTTGAATAAGGCATAGCTTAGGGTAATAAGTCTTCTCCCTCAAAAACTCGGTATCAACCGTAATAAACTTACAATTCTTAAGATGAGCGCAAAACTCCGCAAGCGCATGAGACTCTGTAATGATAGGCATGAAACTCTTTTTTTCTTATTCTATTCAATCATGATACAGAATTATGAAACAGTGTCTAGACTGTCTAGACCTTCTTCAGACGGCCGAACAAGAGTTCCTGGCAAACGATCATCATAAAGCGCACGAGTTGAGTCATGTATATCAACATCAAGCCCATCAGCAACCTGCCTCAATAATGCTCGTGCAGGTTTCAATCTTTCATCATCAGCATGATTTTCCGTTTGGCTAAGAAGTGCGTAAATATTCGATTTTAAGGATCTTTGCCTATCTTCGAGCGACACCCCCCCATGTGGTTCTTGTTCTCCACTTGCAACCTGCGCCGTGTCCGCCATAAATTCATAGGTTCCTCGAGTAAAGCCACCTTTATCTGGCCCACCATCAATAACGGCCTTTAACGCAATCAAGACATCATCCAGTGAAACCGTCCCTTCAGTATCACCAACTTTAATTCCAAAATGTCCAGAGAGACTATCTGTCATATTTAAAACCCTTTTTTATATTTTATATAAAGAATTTAACACAGATTAAGAAAATATGTCAAAGCTATTTGGTGTCTGTGTGCCAGCATAGTTTTTCACAGAGTCAAAAGCTGAACTTGCAAAACCCCGAAATTGCGATATAAATCGTGTCTTATTGATGAAATTTACAGGATACGACAATGCACGCTTACAGAACGCACAAATGCGATGAACTGAACAAAGCCCATGTGGGTGAAACCGTAAAGCTTTCGGGCTGGATTAATCGTATTTACGATTTAGGCGGTGTTTTGTTTATCATCCTGCGTGATACTTATGGTCTAACGCAGTGTGTCGTAGAGCAAGACTCTCCCTTGATGGCGGAGCTTGAAACATGGCGCGTTGAGAGCGTTGTAACACTGGAAGGTACAGTTGCCGCCAGAACCGCCGAAACCATCAACCCGAAAATGAAAACCGGTGAGATTGAAATCAAAATCGAAAAAGCGGAACTTCAATCCGCCGCCGATGTCATCCCATTCCAAGTTTATGAAGATGACGGAGCGGGTGAAGATATCCGCCTCAGATACCGCTATCTCGACCTTCGTCGCGAACAAATGCAAAAGAAAATCCGTTTGCGTAATGATGTGATCGCGACTATGCGCGATAAAATGCGGGGCCAGAATTTCCAAGAATTCCAAACCCCAATCCTAACCGCAAGCTCCCCCGAAGGCGCACGTGACTAC
>CAYGSA010000042.1:0-14074 GCA_964352375.1 uncultured Micavibrio sp. | reverse complement strand
TGACTACCTCGTGCCATCACGCTTGCACCCGGGAAAATTCTACGCGCTCCCACAAGCGCCGCAGCAGTTCAAACAACTTTTGATGATGAGCGGCTTTGACCGTTACTTCCAAATCGCACCTTGTTTCCGCGATGAAGATGGCCGCGCAGACCGCCTCGCTGAATTCTACCAACTCGATATCGAAATGAGCTTCGTGACACAGCAAGAAGTCTTCGACACAGTCCAACCTGTCGTCAAAGGCATCTTCGAACAATTCGCAGATTTCACTGGCGAAAAGCGCAACGTGATCTGGTGCGAAGATATCCCTTACAAAACCGCGATGCTTAAATACGGTTCTGATAAACCAGATCTCAGAAACCCGCTCGAAATATGTGATGTCACCGAAGTCTTCGCCCACGACGATGTCGAATTCAAAGCCTTCAAAGGCGTCATCGCAAAAGGCGGCGTTGTCCGCGCCATCCGCGCTCCCAAAGTCTCAGATCAACCACGCAGCTTCTTTGACAAACTTAACAGCTGGGCACAACGCGAAGGCGCACCGGGCTTGGGTTATGTTCTCTTCGCGGACAGCGAAGGCAAAGGCCCAATCGCAAAATTCATCCCCGAAGCTGCGCAAACAGCCATTAAGGAAATCTCAGGCTGCGAAGACGGTGATGCGATTTTCTTCATCTGTAACCAAGAACTCCCCGCCGCGAAATTCGCAGGCGCAGCGCGTGATGCCATCTGTGATGCACTCCCCGAAGATCATAGCGCCGCAAGAGAGCATGGCGTTTACAAACTCTGCTGGATTATTGATTTCCCAATGTACGAATTCGACGAGGCACAGCAAAAAATCGACTTTTCACACAACCCGTTCTCTATGCCACAAGGCGGTATGGAAGACCTCGAAACTAAAGAGCCCACTGATATCTACGCGTGGCAATATGACTGTGTGTGCAACGGTTTTGAATTGGCCTCTGGCGCGATCAGAAACCACAGACCCGAAATCATGGAAAAGGCTTTTGGCATTGCAGGATATAACAAAGCTGTCCTAGAGGCAGAATTCGGCGGTATGCTCAATGCAATGCGTTTCGGCGCCCCACCACACGGTGGTTTGGCATTCGGCGTAGACCGTATCATCATGCTCCTCGCCGATGAGCCAAACCTGCGCGAAGTCTATGCGTTTGTGATGAACGGCCAGTATGAAGACCAAATGATGCAAGCCCCAAGCGCCGTGGACGTAGAACAACTCAAAGCACTGCACATGAAAGTGGATATTCCAAAGAAAATGACGGACGCGGCTTAAATTTTGTATTTTTTCATAATTTTATATATTCTATAAGAAAATGAAGAAAATACAGGTGGTAAATATGGCAGAAGACACATTGAATCCAACAGACTACACTCCAGTTCAAGCGAACATAGACAAGGGTATAAGTTTGTCTGATGTATCTGGGTATTATGTTTCAACACTAAATACACATGGGCACGGTGGTGATGGCGGAAGAATAACACTGGATCTAGCTATTCCAAAAGAAATCATTGAAAGTGTTGGAGGCGTATATGATGGTGAATCTGATAACATTAGCCCTGAAATTCTTGCCTTTCACGACGCTGTAAGATGTGCTCTGGCTGAAAAAGGCCTAGATGCAGCCGGAAGTGACTTATTTGGAGGGAGAGGATCTTTACTTATTGTGAATGATCAGTCACCTGAAGATGCATATTATAGAGGCAAAAATGAGAGTTTCTCTGGTGTTGGGAATACGATGGCAAACCCAGACATGCAAGATTTTGCAAGGGATGGTGAAAAATGGTCACCAGTAGACATAACAAGAATCTACATTGCCGATAATGCTGCAACAGCTGGTATGTCTGAAGAAGAGTTAGCCGAAGTTGTAAGGCAAGCTTATTACGAAGCATTCCATGGCGTGGATGATGCAGACATTCCGAAGGTCGAGTATCGTGGCGATGGCTTAAACGCTGACGTAGATGACATGCCTAAAGATGCAGTGCAAAAAGAATGCGCGCCTGCTGTTCCAATGGCTTAAAGGTTAAACATCCATCTCTGGCTGGTTGTTCGCGCCTTTGCCCTTACCGCCCAGAGCGCCCTCAATATCTTGAATCAAATTCTGCAGCATCAAATCAACGCGCAGTAAATCATGCGCAAGAATGGGGTTTTTCGGAGGATGCCACTGTAAATCTGGATCGGCGCGCAAAATCGGGTTACGCGGAAAAAGGTTAAAGATGTTATCAATGGGCTTTTCTGGAGGGAAAGCACCGGTCGTGTTAAACACCTCATGATCTTGATGGAGATTCTGTTCGATCTCAATGAGCGCCGCCGTATCCATGGCCTCAGCCGCCAGACTAATCTCTGCCTGATAATTTAAGACCCGTTTTTTAAATGATTTGAGCCGCTTGCGGCGTGCCCGTTTGGATTCAAGCTTTTGCTCATGATCATGAGCCGCATCATTGATAAGATTATCAATCTCGGCATCAACCTTCGCCAGCTGAATATCAATATTCGAGCCGACATTATCTAGCTTCTTTTCAACATGAAGATAGGTTTGATCAAAGGATTTGGCCATTTGCTCTTCAAGCTGCTTAAGAAGATCAGCCTCAGCTTCCATTTGTCTCCGCTTTTTCTTCGCACTCGGCTTGTTATCATTCAGACTGAGAGAATCATGCTGGTCATCACATAAAATCTGATTGCCTTGCCCTGTATCCAAACCTTGAAGCTCCAGCATATAGCGAACAACATTACTGAGAGATTCTTTAAGCTTATCAATCCCGATAGAGCGCGGCAATTGCAAAAAAGCATTAAGCTCTAAAAGACTACGTTGCGCGTGGCTAAGATCATGATCTGTCGCACGTTGTAAAGCCGTTCTATCCAACATTAAGACATCGCGCAGCTCGGGCGTCACATCTAAATCTATGCTGCTCTTTAAAGCTTTTGTATCTAACATTTTATAACCCTGTTTTTTTTCTAAAAACAAATTATATAAAAATGAAGATTTTGTCAAAAACCCGAGCGCATCATCAAATACGCTCGGGTTGGGATCCTGCCATTTGGGGTGAGTTAGGGAGTAGAGCGGCAGGCTTGGGGGTAATTTTTAGACGAAAATCATGATGCCATTTCTTTGCGCTCTGCTTTATTCTCATACATGCCCTGATCGGCCTCGGCAATAATACGCTCAATGGTATCGCCCTCATGAAACTCTTGCAGTCCCAAACTACCATGCAGCTTAATCCGCTTTCCCTCCCAATCAAAACTTAAAGAATTAAGACGCTCGCCAATTGTCTTCGCCCGCGCCATCGCCTTTTCGATGCATGTATTGGACAACAGCAAGATAAATTCATCTCCGCCAAGGCGTGCTGCGCAGTCCATAGGACGGATATTATTTTGCAAAAATTCGCCAACGGCCTCAAGCGCTCTGTCGCCAGCAGCATGGCCATATGTGTCATTTATGGCTTTGAAACGATCAAGATCAATCATTATTAATAAACCGCCTTTATTCTGCCCGCGATTAACACGATCAAGCTCTGCCTCGAACGCCTGATAAAAGCCACGGCGATTGGTCAGGCCAGTCAACTCGTCAACTGTCAGAATGCGCTCAAGCTCTACAATACGTACGCTTTTCTCCTCCAGATCCCGCTCTGCCTTTTTAAGGCGAGCATAAGCACTTCTGAGAATATCCGTGAGTTGAGACGGCTCGGGCGTACGGCCCCAAAGCCCAAAAAGCCCTTTCTGGGCATCCTGTTGGTCAATATAATGATGAATGATATCGCTAGTCATATGTGTCATCCCTTCCTAACGCGGTTGATAATGGTCTTACTGCTCATGAGGTATGCTAAAGGCGTGCCAGTTATGTCATTTAAATTACCGTTTTAAAACAGTATCTTATGGAGGGGGTGGCAATCAGAAAAAAGAAAACAGGTTATATTTTCCTATCTAAACAAGAAGTTTTTGCCCATAGGATAGCCCTTTGCGTGCGCAAAGCTTTGGGGTATGATGTAAAAAGTTCAATAAGTAAGGCTTTTCTATGGGACAAAATACGATATTTAAATATCTAGCTTTAGCTGTCACGCTACTTGTTATTTTCCCTCAAACGGCGCAAGCATCACTGGATCGAGCAACGGCCGCAGGCTTTGAGCCTCACAAAGCCCTCTATGATATACGCCTATCCAGTAAAAAGAGCGGCGCAAAAGTATCAAACATCAGCGGTAAAATGCTATATGAATGGCAACCGTCATGCGATGCATGGATATCAAACCACCGCTTTGACATGATATATGAATACGCGGAACTCCCGTCTGTACGAATCAAAAGTGATTTTTCAACATATGAGTCTTTTGATGGCAAAGAGTTTAGTTTCTCATCTCAACGCAAGCGCGGCGATATGCTACTCGAAGAACTCCGCGGTAACGCAACGCCTACAGAAGCAACATTCACAATCCCGAAGGGCTTGGATTTTAAATTCTCCAAAAAAACAATGTTCCCGATGGCGCACACGCTCAATGTACTGGAAAATATAAAAGCAGGGAATAAATTCTATAATGTCAGCATTTTTGATGGCAGCGACACCGATGGCCCTGTTGAGATCAATAGTTTCATAGGTAAACCAGCAACGTTCACACCAGCTAAGGAACATAACGCAAATATAGACAAAAGCCTAACGTCCACAAAAGGCTGGAACTTGCGTTTAGCCTTCTTCCCGCTTGAAAATGAGGGGGCTCCGGCAGATTATGAAATGTCTATCGTTTTTCATGAAAACGGTGTCATCAGTGATATGAATATTGAGTATTCAGATTTTTCCGTCACGCAAAAGCTCATAGCATTGGAACAGCTAGAGAATAAGTGTGAAAAACAAGAGTAGAATTAACCTTTTGGCAACACCTTGAGCGTAGCATGCGCATTGGAGTATTTAAAATTTTTAGGGCACATTTCAATGACTAAAAAAGTTCTCATCGTTGAGGATAACGAACTTAATATGAAACTATTCCATGACCTGCTAGAGGCACATGGAATAGGGACTATTCAAACGCGTGAGGGCAACAAGGCATTCGACATGGCGATGGAGCATAAACCTGATCTGATAATCATGGATATTCAATTGCCTGAAATCTCTGGCCTGGATATCACAAAACGCCTTAAAGCCGATGAAGATTTGAAACACATCCCCGTAATCGCCGTGACCGCATTCGCAATGAAGGGTGATGAACAAAAAATCCGCGAGGGTGGCTGCGAAGACTATGTCTCCAAACCAATATCTGTTTCAAGTTTTATCGAGACAGTAAAAAAACATCTTGGAGACGATCAAGAAGTAACTATAAAAGAACACGCTGAAAGGGAGGCTTTATAATGTCTGCACGTGTCCTTGTTGTTGATGATATTTTGCCGAATGTAAAACTACTGGAGGCAAAGCTTTCTTGTGAATATTACGATGTGATTACCGCGACTAGCGGTGCCGAAGCTCTCGAAAAGGTCGAGAGTGAAAATCCCGATATTATCCTGCTTGATATTATGATGCCAGGAATGGATGGGTTTGAGGTATGCAAGCGCATAAAAGCCAACCCTGAAAAGGCTCATATTCCTGTTGTAATGGTGACGGCTCTAACAGATATTCAGGATAAAGTCCGCGGCCTCGAAGCGGGCGCAGATGACTTTCTCAGTAAGCCAATTAATGATGTCGCGCTTATGGCACGCGTGCGCTCTTTGGCGCGTCTGAAAATGGCGCTGGATGAATGGCGCATTCGTGAAAATGCAGCGAATCAATTTGGCGTTGTGACAGAAAAAGTAAATTTGATGAATGAGCCGGTTGAGGGCTCGCGTATCTTGCTGATCGAAGACAGGGAATTCGATAAAAACAAAATTATAGAGGCACTTTCCAAAGATCTAAACATCGTTATGGCCGTAGATAACGGCATTAAAGGCATAGAGCTTACCGCATCACAGGGCTTTGATATCATAATGGTCAGCTTGAATTTGAAAGACGAAGATGGCCTAAGGCTATGCTCTCATATTCGCTCTAACGAAGCGACACGTAATCTGCCAATTGTCATGATTGCAGAAAACGAGGACATGCCTCGTGTTGCACACGGCCTTGAGATGGGCGCGCATGATTACATTCTTAGGCCGCTAGAAAAAGCGGAGTTGCTCGCTCGTGTGCGTACACAAATCAGACGAAAAAGATTTCAAGATCGCCTGCGCTCGACATATGAAATCAGCCTGTCAATGGCCCTCACAGACAGCCTGACCGGTTTATATAATCGCCGCTATCTGGAGGTTCATCTCGAAAAACTCATCGAAAGCAACGTCCAAAGCCACAAGGCGCTAGGAATATTGTTCCTAGACATTGACCATTTCAAGGCGGTAAATGACACGCATGGCCACAAGGTTGGCGATGAAGTGCTAAAAATATTTTCTGAACGCCTCAAATACGGAACACGGAGCTTCGATCTCGTATCACGTCTTGGCGGGGAAGAATTCGTTGTTATTTTGCCAGACGTCACCCCAGAGCGCGCTTATATGATCGCAGAGCGTTTAAGGTGCGCAATCTCTGATGAACCCTTTGCATGCAGCACAGAGAGCGGTGAAATCAGTATTACAACCTCGGTTGGTGGTGCCACAATCAACAACGGCGGCCACAGCGTGTCTGAAATTCTCGAGCGCGCTGATAAATGTCTCTTCGAAGCAAAGAATGCAGGGCGCAACTGCTCTGTTTTTGAAGGGAAGGGAAAGCTTGATCCTAAAGAATTTCAACAAGCTGAACGTCCAGTATTCGAGGACGAATAAAAAAAGCGCCCAACTAGGCGCTCTTTGAAAATGTTAAACAAACCAAGGCTTACTTCTTCGAAGGGGGCATTTTCTTTTCGACAAACATAACATGCATGCCTTTTTTGCCAGTCTTTTCATTAACGGCCCACGGGTCGTATTTCTTCTTCTTGATCTTATATTCCGCGCGCGTAGAACGCTTCGCATAGTAGCGATAGCCTGTTCCAGCTTCACTTTCTAATCTTACTTTGACATACGACGCTTTAGCCATTTGTAAACTCCTTAATTCTCAGATGTGCGTTTATGCCGTGTTCACATGTTCTTGTCAAGCATTTCATCACCGCCCGCGATGATTTCTGAGCTTATTTTTATGCCCACGAATGCTTTTCTTGCGCCCTTGCATGCCAACCGCGCTGAAAATACAGGAACCAGTCATACCGTCCGCTTCTTTGATAATCACCTTCATCGGGTCACCCATGCGGAAAACCTTACCATGACGCTTACCCTTCAAAGTATGCATTTTCTCGTCATGCACATAGAAATCATCCCCCAGTGCCTTCATCGGCAACAGACCGTCCGCACCGCTCGCATCAAGTGTCACGAAAAGTCCAAAGCGTGTAACGCCGTTAATTTTTCCCTGAAATTCTTCACCTATGTGAGAGGAAAGATAGCTCGCCGTAAAGCGATCAACTGCGCTCCGTTCCGCCACCATAGACGTGCGCTCAGTCTCCGATATATGCTGCGCGATCTCATCAATACGTGCAATCTCACCCTTATCCATCGCGCCGTCACCAAGCCCATACGCACCAATCAGCGCGCGGTGCACTAATAGATCGGCATAACGTCGTATAGGGGAGGTGAAATGCGCATAATGATCCAGCGCAAGGCCAAAGTGACCGATATTGTCAGTATGGTAAACCGCCTGGCTTTGCGTGCGCAAAATCATCTGCGAAATCAAATGACTATATTCGTGCCCTGCGGCCTTCTGGAGCAGCATATTAATTTGCGTAGGCTGAATATTCTGCCCCTTCGGCAGCGACAAACCAAAGCTCTCGATAAAGTCACGTGCAGACTCAAGCTTGTCATAGGAAGGCTTATCATGAATGCGGTAAACGCAGGGATAATCCTTCTTATTTTCAAGTGCCTTCGCCGCCGCAACATTTGCCAGAATCATAAATTCTTCAATCAACTTATGCGCATCTAGCCGGTCACGGGTCTGAACGCCAGTCATTTGGCCTTTATCATTGATCAAAATCTGGCGCTCTGGCAAATCAAGATCAAGCGCGCCACGTTTTTGCCGCGCCTTATCCAAAACCTCATACGCCGCATAGAGCGGATCGATGATATCGGCAAGTTCACTGTCGCCTTTATCCTTGGCCTCTTGCACGTGTTCATAAGTCAAACGCGCATGAGATTTAATCAGCGCCCGAACAAATTTATATTTTTCCATACTGCCATGCGCATCAATATAAAGATGAACAGCAAGTGACGCACGCGGCTCGTCAGGGCGAAGCGAACACAGATCATTCGATAAACCCTCCGGCAACATCGGAACAACACGATCTGGGAAATACGTCGAATTACCGCGCTTTTGCGCTTCATTATCCAGCGCGCTTCCAATCCGTACATAATGCGCCACATCAGCAATCGCAACAATCAAATGAAATCCGCCATTATCTAGCTTTTTCGCAAACACCGCATCGTCAAAATCACGCGCATCCGCACCGTCAATCGTCACCAGAGGCACATCGCGCAAATCCTCACGCGTGCCGATCGGTGGAACTTTCATGCCCTTTGTTTCGCCAACAACCTCATCAGGAAAATGGTCGCTCAAACCTGCCTCATGTAATGAAATAAGGCTGATCGTCTTCGGATCGCCTTGCTTACCCAAAATCTCGGTGATCTTGGCGCGTTTCTTTTTTAAATCCCGCGAGCCAAGAATCTCGCATACCACCAAATCCCCGTCATTCGCACCGCCTAAATCTTTTGGCGCAATCGTATAATCATGTTTGGCCTTTTTATGCGTAGGCTGTAAAACCGCACTATGTTTTTGCATGCGCAAAATCCCTAGAACAGTCCCGCCCTCCTGTTTCGCGCCCTCATCAACAAGGCGAATAATCTTTGCTTCATAAACGCCATCACCAGCACGTGAGAGGCGGCAAAGCGCACGGCTACCTTCGCGTACATTCTTGTAATTCTTGGTATCAGGCATAATCTCAATGCGCGGAGCATCACCGTGCAGATCAGAGTCCCAATCCAATGGCCGCGCAAGCACATCGCCATCAATATCAATCTCGCTCACAATTAAAACCGAAACAGCAGGTAAGCCCGAAGGCACGCTATACGTCCCGCCAGCCTGTTTATCGATTGCTTCGTCTTTTTCTAATTTCTTCAATATTTGTTTCAAGGCAACGCGGTTTTCACCACCTTTGATCCCAAAAGCGCGCGCAATTTGCCGCTTCGTAACAGGCGTTTTAGAGTCTTTTACAAACTCAAAAACATTTTCTTTAGTAACGTGTGTCATTATTATTTTCTTTTATGTAATTGAAATGGTTGTTCCAAACGCAAATCGTCGGAACTGTATAGGATTATAATTTGTAAGGATAGAGTCAAGCGGTGCAGCATTTGCGCTGATATAGAGCTTAAAAACGCTTCTTCATTATTATTCATTACAAACTGAATAGCACAAACCACAAGGTTTCACAAGAAACCATTCCACGATCATAAAATGAAAGGCCGCAGGCAAAGAATATTAAGCATCAATGCCCGGTGCTTCTGGTTCAGGAAAAATTTGATCAAACAGTTCTTCTCCCTTTTCTTTCAGTTCATTGGCTTTGTCTGTAAGGCCGGAACAGTATGAAAGATCTTCTATAGCAAGCCTGCGTGTATCAAAATAAGATTGTCCGCGATCTTCATGATGCTGAATTCGTCGATCCCAATACTCATTCAGAAGATCAGCGCGCTTGCCCAACGCTTCAAAATTCTCTCTTGCTCCATCAAAATCAGGATACCCAGCACAACGCTGCGCATCAGTTTCTTCCGCAACGGCATTACCCGCAGAAAGAACAAGAGCCGCAGACAGCGCAATTCCTCTCGCAACTTTACCAAAATCCATAATTATTCTCCATTCGGGCAACCTTAGGCAAAGATACAAGAAAAGTCAAACTTATGCGCTTTTTTCAGATTTCGCCTTCGTAGCGCCCTTCTTTTTCTTCGCAGCAGCTCGCTTCTTCGTGGGCGGCTTCTTCTTTTTCGGCTTAGGATTGGCCGCCAGTTCCGCATCTTTTGCGGCTTTTGCCGCTTCTTTCGCCGCGCGTTTCTCAGCCGCCAGAGCCAATACCTCAACGGCACGGTTCATGCCAACATGCATCACATCATCATCTTTTGGCAGTGACGTGAATTTACCTTCATGCTTGAGGAACGGGCCAAAACGTCCGATCCCCGCTTGAATCATATCACCTGTTTCAGGGTGCGTACCGACATCACGTGGTAACGCCAGCAATCCAAGCGCCATTTCCAAGGTCACATCTTCTGCGTTCGTACCAGCCGCCAAACCTTGACGTTTCGGTTTAGGTTGCGCTTTGCGTTTTGCCTTCTTAGGGGGCTTCTTGCCATTTTCTTCAGCCTTCTTGACCTTGGCTTCAAACTCTTTCAAATGCTCTGCGTTAATGGCATCCACTTCATCAATTGCTTCTTGCGGCGGATCAATTTGAACATAAGGGCCATAAGGGCCACGACGTAGACTTACGGAACGCCCAGAACCTGGTTCTTCACCTAAAATTTTCGGCTGGTTCGCAAGCGCCGCCATCTCCGCATCCTCACCATCAGGTATAATTAAGGGGCGCGTAAACTTACACTCCGGGTAATTAGAGCATCCAATAAACGCCCCGAACTTGCCAAGCTTAAGCCCCAAACGTCCACCATCACAGAGCGAACATTTACGCGTTTCATCACCCTCTGGGAAGAAATGCGATCCAAGCTCGGCGTCCAAATGATCAATAACATTGGTAATCGTGAGCTCTTTCGTGCCATCAACGGCAACTTTGAAATCTTTCCAAAATAGCTCAAGCGCATATTTCCAGTCCGTATCACCAGACGCTATCGCATCCAGCTCTTCTTCTAGGTTAGCTGTGAAATCATAATCGACATATCGCGTAAAAAATTTGGCCAAAAACGTTGTCACCAACCGTCCGCGATCTTCAGGTGCAAAACGACGCTTATCCATTCGAACATAACTGCGATCCCTTAAAACTTGCATGATAGAGGCATAAGTCGACGGACGTCCAATCCCCAGCTCCTCCATTTTCTTAACCAAAGAGGCTTCCGTATAACGCGGCGGAGGCTGCGTAAAGTGTTGGTTCGGTGTTGTGTTAACCAGTTTCGTCGCGTCATGCTCTTTCATTGGCGGCAAGCGGCGATCATTCTCGTTGACCGTCTCATCGTCGTCATCATCTTCGTCTTCGATATAAAGCGTCAAGAAACCATCAAATGCAACAACAGAACCATTCGCTCGTAAAATCACATCATCCGTACCATCTGATATATCGACTTTCATCTGATCCATAATCGCATTTTCCATCTGCGAAGCAACCGTGCGCTTCCAGATCAAATCATACAGACGCCATTGATCAGGCTCTAATTTTCCGCGCAATTTATGAGGTGTAAGAGAGAGGTCAGTCGGGCGAATCGCCTCGTGTGCTTCTTGTGCATTCTTGGCCTTGGACTTATAAAGGCGCGGCGTATCAGGAAGGTATTTATCACCGTAATCTTTGCCAATCACGTTGCGGCATTGCTTCACCGCATCTTCAGAGAGCGTCGTCCCATCTGTACGCATGTACGTAATATAACCTCCATCATCGCCTCCTTCATACAGGCGCTGTGCAAGGCGCATTGTATTCGACGCAGACATCCCAAGCTTCCTTGAAGCTTCCATTTGCAACGTCGATGTAATAAACGGTGCAGACGGACTGCGGCGGACTTGTTTCTTCTCAATCTTCTGGACAGCAAGGTTTTTATTAGATATCCGGTTAACGGCAGCCGTCGCATCGGCCTCAGAAGGGATATCAAACTTCCCAAGCTTATTCCCCGCTAAATGTGTCAATCGAGCAACAAAAGGCGCGCCCTCAGGGGTGTGCAGCTTGGTTTCAATGCTCCAATATTCTTGCGGCTTAAATGCCTCAATCTCAGTCTCACGCTCACATATTAAACGCAAAGCCACCGATTGAACACGCCCCGCAGACCGCGATCCCGGCAATTTACGCCAGAGAACAGGGGAGATATTAAAGCCCACCAAATAATCCAGGGCGCGCCGCGCGAGATACGCATCAATCAAAGGCTGATCCAGCGTGCGCGCATTTTCAAAAGCTTTTTGAACGGCTGTTTTTGTTATTTCGTTAAATGTCACGCGATGAACGTCTTTACCTTCCAACAGGCCATCTTCCTTGAGCAACTCAAAGATATGCCACGCAATCGCCTCTCCTTCGCGGTCGGGGTCAGGCGCGAGATACAATGCATCGGCTTTTTTCAAAGCGCGTTTTATCTCTTTCACATTCTTATCGGCGCGCTCCCCCAGCTGCCATTTCATAGCAAAGCCCTCATCAGGCAAAACCGAGCCATCTTTATTCACCAAATCGCGAACATGCCCGTATGAGGCCAGTACCTCATAATCCTTGCCCAGATATTTGTTAATGGTCTTTGCCTTTGCGGGCGATTCTACGATAACGAGGTTCTGACTCAAAACTAATCCTCTTGCTCTAGCAGTGAAATCCTGTTTCCAGGCAAACGTTTAATACGCCCCGCGAGTTCCAATTCCAACAGCGCACCTTGCGCGTGTGCAACAGTCAAATGACATGCGCGGATCAATTCGTCAACTAAAATCGGGGTGAAGGAGAGCTGCGAAATGATGGTTTCCTGTAAGTTTTCAGGCGCTTCGTCTGCTTGTCCACCGTCAAAAACAGTGAATGAATGACGCTGCGTTGGCGCTTCACGAAGTGTATTCCCAGAAAAATCCATCAATATTTCAAGCAAATCATCCGCGTTCCGCACCAGCGTCGCACCTTCACGTATGAGGTGATTAGGCCCCGCTGCGCGTGGATCCATTGGCGAACCGGGAACGGCATAAACATCGCGCCCTTGCTCCCCCGCCATCCTCGCAGTAATCAGCGAGCCACTGCGCTGCGTCGCTTCAACAACCAGAACGCCCTTGGAAATGCCCGAAACAATACGGTTACGCCGTGGAAAAGACGCCGCAAACGGTTTCGCGCTAAACGCACTCTCGGCAACGATCAGACCTTTTTCTTTAATCTCATCATACAGCTTTTGATTTTCCTCGGGGTAAACCACATTAATCCCGCCCGCAACAACGGCAATCGTACCGCTCTCGATTGATCCTTGATGCGCGGCCGTATCAATTCCGCGCGCAAGACCGGAGGCAATAACATGGTTCTTCGAACCCAAATCCCGCGCTATTCTGCTCGCAAATTTCTTCCCGTTCAGCGACGCATTCCGCGCACCCACAATCGCGATACATGACTTATTCAAAAGCGCAGCATTCCCCAAAACACTCAAAATCGGCGGCGCATCATCCGTGGCCGTCAGCGCAAGCGGGTAGGCCGCATCCTGAGCGGTGATAATCTCGCCGCCAATCTTCTTCAGCGCCTTATATTCTTGATATACCAACCCTTCATTTGGCGCAGTGAGCGGCTTCTTCCGTCCGCCACGTCGTGACAGCTCAGGCAAAGCCTTCAACGCCTCACCCGCACTGCCAAAGCGTTGGATCAACTGATAAAACGTAATCGGCCCAATATTATCCGTGCGAAACAACCGCAGCCATTCTAGGCGCTCTTGTTCGGATATGTCTTTATTTTCAGGTGTAGAATGTAGCATTTCAATACAATCGCAAAGTCTCAAAGACGCGAAGCTTGCAGTAAAAAACCAAAGCGCCGCAGGCAAAATAAAAACTATTAAAATATTTACTTCAATCTTTCAGTGCCGCGCAAAACGCTTTGCGTCTTAGCGGCTTTGCGACTCATTCTCCTTTCTTAAAATTTATCTTCGGTTCCTCGCCTCTGATTAAACGCTTGATATTATCCTTATGCCGAAACCACACGAGCAAGGTAATCAGCAAACACACCGCCGCAGGCGCCGCGCCATAAACAAAAAACGTAACAATCGGCGCAATCCCAACCGCCACAAGCGCCGCCAACGATGAAATCTTAAACAAAACCGCCGTAAGCAACCAAGCCCCCGCCGCCGCCAGCCCCGCAAACGGAACCGCCGCCAGTAGCGCTCCAAGCGCCGTAGCAACACCTTTCCCACCTTTGAACT
>CAYGSA010000041.1:0-14123 GCA_964352375.1 uncultured Micavibrio sp. | reverse complement strand
CCATCATGCAAAGCCTGCACACCAAGCGAAATCCGGTTCACCCCCGCCGCTTTAAAATCCTGAAATTTCTGCACTTCAACCGATGTCGGATTCGCCTCCAGCGTCACTTCCAAATCATTCGCAACAGGCCAAAGACGCTGAACCGCATCCACAATACCCCCAACGCTTGAAGCATCCATCAAAGACGGCGTACCGCCGCCAAAGAAAATCGACACTACCTGTTTATCAGGCAAAGCCTCTGCATAATGTTCTAAAGCTTTAATATAAGCATCCAACCAAGGCATTTGATCAAACGCGCCCCGCACATGCACATTAAAATCACAATACGGGCATTTAGACTTACAAAAAGGCCAGTGAATATAAACGCCCATTTGATTGGAACGAAACACTTACGCCGCCTGCCCCTTCAGGCAATTTTGTACAAGCAATTCAAACGCCCGCGCACGATGCGATATCGCGTGTTTTTCCGCAGGCTCCATCTCGGCAAACGTAAGATCATACCCCTTCGCCTGAAAAATCGGATCATATCCAAACCCGCGTGTCCCGCGCATAGGCCAAACAATCTCACCATCAACGCGCCCCTCGAACACTTCCGAATGCCCATCAGGCCAGCCAAGCGCAAGGACGCAAACAAATGACGCACTGCGATCGTCTCCAGCACCCAAAGCCTCATGGACTTTACCCATCGCAAGATTAAAATCCTTATTAACACCGCCCCAACGCGCAGAGTATATCCCCGGGTCACCGTCAAGCGCATTCACCGCCAAACCGCTATCATCCGCCAAAGAAACCCGACCAGAGGCCTGCGCCGTCGCCTGCGCCTTCAAAATCGCGTTCTCAACAAACGTTAAACCCGTCTCCTCAGGCTCGGGCAAATCCAAATCGCTCGCAGTACAAAACTTCGGCACATAAGCAGACAACAAAGCCGAAATTTCACGTGCTTTCCCTGCATTATGTGTCGCAATCAACAGCTCATCACCATCAAAGATCCGCATCAATCACCTCACGTTGAATTTTCGTCAAATCCGCACAACCATTCTGCGCCAGCTTTAATAAATCCAGAAATTCACTCTCAGAAAATGGCTCTTTTTCAGCCGTTCCCTGAATTTCACAAATTCCACCTTTGCCCGTAATCACAAAATTCGCATCCGTATCCGCATCTGAATCCTCAGGATAATCCAAATCAAGCACAGGAACGCCTTGATATACCCCGCACGAAATCGCACTCACCGTATCTGTCAAAGGAACCTCATCCAAAGCGCCAATCCGAACCAAATGATTCATCGCCAAATGCAGCGCCACATACCCCCCCGTCACAGACGCCGTACGCGTCCCACCATCAGCCTGCAAAACATCACAATCCACACGAACTTGACGTTCTCCCAATTTTTCAAGATCCACAACCGCGCGCAAAGCACGTCCAATAAGGCGCTGAATTTCCTGTGTCCGCCCCGATTGTTTCCCTCGCGCCGCCTCACGATCCATGCGCGAATGCGTTGAACGCGGCAACATACCATACTCCGCCGTCACCCAGCCCTTGCCGCTATTGCGCATCCAGCCCGGAACTTTTTCTTCTACACTTGCAGTACACAACACATGCGTCTCACCGCATTTTATAAGACAAGACCCTTCGGCATGCCTGGTAAAGTTCGGAAGTATTTCAATCTCTCTAAGGGCATCCGCAGCGCGGCCAGAAGGGCGGTTCATAGGCAAATCTTTCTATCTCATATTTAAACGCGCACTCTAACGCCATGCGCGGAATTGTCAATTTGAGAATAATAAGCTTTGCGTCTTTTGGCATAACGCGCTAAACTACGCGCTGAATTACATTTTTTTTGGGTTAGGCACTATGTTACAAAAATTCCTTTTCATCACGCTCGCACTGAGCGTTCTTATTTCAACATCATCATATGCTCAGGGCAAAGGTCAACAGACCGAAGTCAGAATAAAAGCAAACTCAACCAGCCTATTCCCGCGCAATTTTTACGCACTCCAATTCTTTGGAAACCCAAAACAGTCGGAATCAAAGTTTACAATACGTTTTCAGGCACACGGCGTTGTCGCTGGCTGCGCATCTATGAAAAAAGGAAATGTCCCTTTCGACCAAAAAGGCATGTATAAAAACGTTAAAGATGGCGCAGAAGTAAAATACCTCGGAAAAAGAATAAAAGTTGCCATTTTAGACACTGATATAAGATTAGATAATTTTGATCCCAGATATAGTAACCACGATTGCGAGAAAAAAAACAATATTTCATTCGTTGATATCCCATTAGATCGTGACGATTTGATAAAACGCGGCACAAATAAAATAAAATTAGACAGCATCAATTATGGTGACTTCGGCGAGCATGACATCGATATTAACAAAGATCGTATCACCTTAAAGGTCAAAAGCCCTGCAGGCGAATACTGGCCCACTTTTTGGTTCTTCCCCTCAAACTCCATCACTCTCAGCGCAACTGGCGCAAAACAAGGTGAAAACATCACAGAAATGATCCGAGAATTCGGCATCTCTCACGGCCTCATTCCTATGGAGGACGTACTGGACGGCTATAAATTACCACACACTGCTCTAAACTACGTCTTGTTCACAGACCCGCAAGGGCGTTTCATCAATCAAATCAACGATGACACACCGAACGTTTTCATTGGAAAAATTAAACCATCACGCACAATATATGGCGTCGATGGGCCACGCGAAGTCAGCTACGCAATTGATGTAAACGTATCATTACCTGTTCAAGAACAGCCCGAATAAACCCTTGTTTTGCGAGCTTTAAACTGCGATAACAACATTCTTGTAACAAAGAAAGGATGTTAACCATGCCTGCAGATCAAGCAAACAACAATCAAGAACCAGAAGATATCGTAGACCTAAGCACCCCCGAAGAAGAGCATTTGGAATACGAGCCCTTCTCCGAAGAAATCGACCCATCATCTGCAACGCATCCAAAATCAAACCACAACGAATCAAACCCAAGCGAAGATCAAGTGCAAATCCAAATCCTTCAGGAACAGCTTGACCGCACAAAAGATCAACTTATCCGCGCCCTGGCCGAAGCCGAAAACACCCGAAAACGCGCGCAAAAAGACCGCGAAGACGCATCGCGCTTTGCCATTAGCTCATTCTCAAAAGACCTCATCAGCGTTGCCGACAACCTCCGCCGCGCCCTTGATGCCATGCCAGAGGGCACGGAAGATCAAAACCTCAAAAACCTGATCGGCGGCATCGAAGCCACAGAACGAGAGCTCCTAAAATCATTCGAAAAAAATGGCATACAAAAGACAAACCCCATTGACCAACCTTTTGATCCAAACTTCCACGAAGTCATGTTCGAAGCGCCCATGCCAGATAAAAAAAATGGGTCAATCATACAAGTCATCGAACCAGGTTACGTGATTAACGGTCGTATTTTGCGCCCCGCCCGCGTCGGAGTCGCCAAAAACGCAGAAGGCAGCGCACCAGAAACACCTTCCGAGCCAGGTCAAACGATCAACACCGAAGCGTAAAAAATTCTGGATTTTACAAATAAGCCGCGTTATAATGCTATAACATTTATCCTTGGGGATCAAAAATAGCGCTGATGGTCAGGCTATTTAAAAAGATTCGCCACAACGAAAGAGGCTTAAAATGAGCAAAATTATCGGTATTGACTTGGGTACAACAAATTCTTGCGTCGCAATAATGGACGGAAAAGAGCCCAGAGTAATTGAAAACGCAGAAGGCGCACGCACAACCCCATCAATGGTTGGCTTTTCAAAAGACGGAGAACGCCTTGTCGGCCAACCCGCAAAACGCCAAGCGGTTACAAACCCTGCAAACACAGTCTATGCAATCAAACGACTGATCGGTCGCCCATTTGACGACAAACAAGTTCAGGAAATGGCCGAAACTGCACCATTCAAAATTGTTAAAGGCGATAACGGCGACGCATGGGTCGAAATAGACGGCGAAACATATGCCCCATCACAAATTTCTGCGATTATCCTTCAAAAAATGAAGGAAACAGCCGAAAGCTATCTCGGCGAAAAGGTTACAAAAGCAGTAATCACAGTGCCCGCTTACTTCAACGACTCACAGCGCCAAGCCACAAAAGATGCTGGTAAAATCGCTGGTTTAGAAGTTGAGCGCATTATCAACGAACCAACCGCCGCTGCTCTCGCCTATGGCTTGGACAAAAGCAGCACAGGCACAATCGTGGTCTATGACCTTGGTGGCGGTACATTCGACGTCTCCATCCTCGAAGTCGGCGATGGAGTATTCGAAGTCAAATCAACCAACGGCGATACATTCCTGGGTGGTGAAGACTTTGACGCACGCATCATTGATTACTTGGCCGATGAGTTCAAAAAGGAAAATACCGTAGACCTTCGCAAAGACACAGTCGCCCTTCAGCGCCTGAAAGAAGCGGCGGAAAAAGCTAAAATCGAGCTTTCAAGCACGAACCAAACTGAAGTGAACTTACCTTTCATTACGGCAGATGCTTCTGGGCCGAAACACCTCCAAATCTCTCTCAGCCGTGCAAAATTGGAAAGCATCGTTGACGATTTGGTAAAACGCACAACAGCCCCCCTTAAAGCCGCACTTAAAGATGCAGGCCTAAAGGCGTCTGAAATTGACGATATTGTCATGGTTGGTGGTATGACACGCATGCCAAAAATCATCGAAACCGTTAAAGACTTCTTCGGCAAAGAACCCCACAAAGGCGTAAACCCTGACGAAGTGGTCGCAAACGGCGCAGCCATACAGGGCGGTGTCTTACAAGGCGATGTGAAAGACGTTCTTCTTCTTGATGTTACACCGCTTTCACTTGGTATTGAAACAATGGGTGGTATTTTCGACCGCCTCATTGACCGCAACACAACAATTCCAACAAAGAAAAATAAGGTCTACTCAACGGCAGAAGATAACCAAAATGCTGTGACAATCCGTGTTTTCCAAGGGGAGCGTGAAATGGCCGCTGACAACAAACTGCTGGGTCAGTTTGATCTTGTCGGCATCCCCCCAGCACGCCGCGGCGAACCCCAAATCGAAGTCATATTCGATATTGACGCCAACGGTATCGTAAACGTCTCTGCCAAAGACAAGGCCACGAATAAAGAACAGCAAATCCGCATTCAGGCCTCTGGTGGTTTATCAGATGAAGACATCGATCAAATGGTGAAAGACGCCGAAATGAACGCCGAAACCGACAAGGAAAAACGCGAACTCATCGAAGCCCGCAACCAGGCCGAAGCCCTCATCAACACCGTCGAAAACTCTTTAAGCGAGCTTGCAGATCAAATCCCGGAGGACGAGAAAAGCACAATCGAAGCTGCCATCGAAGAGGTGAAATCATCTCTCGACAGTGACGATAAAGAGGACATCAAGTCTAAAACGGACGCCCTGACTCAAGCCAGCATGAAGCTCGGTGAAATCGCGTATAAAAACGCACAAGCCGAAGCTGAATCAGGCTCTGACGATCTCTCTGAAACATCCGATTCAAATAATGATGACGATACAATCGACGCAGACTTCACCGACATCGAAATCGAAGAAGAATCTGACGACGAACAAAAATCAGCGTAAGGTCTAATCCAGCGAGCTTTGCCCTGCGCAAAGCTCGCCATCTTTAAGAGACAATAAAAATGGCAGATAAAGATTTTTACGAAATACTTGGCGTATCTAAAACTGCAAGTGATGATGAAATCAAAAAAGCATATCGCAAGCTGGCGATGAAATATCATCCTGACCAAAACAAAGACAACCAAAAAGCCGAAGAAAAATTCAAAGAAGTCAGCCAAGCCTATGACGCCCTAAAAGACCCACAAAAACGCGCAGCCTATGACCGTTTCGGCAACGCAGCCTTTGACGGCTCTATGGGGAGTGGTCGCGGCGGCGCAGGCGCAGGCGCAGGAGGTTTTTCAGACATCTTCGAAGACATGTTTGGCGATTTCATGGGCGGCGGCGGCGGACGACGCAGCTCTGGTCCAATGCGTGGATCAGACATGCAATACACCATGGAATTAACTCTGGAAGAGGCCTATAAAGGCAAAGAAGCCAAAATCAAAATCCCCGTCAACGACACATGCGAAGGCTGTAAAGGCTCAGGCGCAGCAAGCGGTGCAGGCGCGCAAGAATGTTCCACATGCGCTGGTGCAGGCCGCGTCCGACAACAACAAGGATTCTTCACTATAGAACGCACCTGCCCAAGCTGTAACGGCGAAGGTGCAACAATCAAAGACCCATGCAAAGAATGTCACGGCGCAGGCCGCGTAAAGAAAAGCAAAACCCTCAAAGTCAAAATCCCCGCTGGCGTAGAAACCGGCAGACGTATCCGATTAACAGGCGAAGGCGAAGCAGGCGTACGCGGCGGTCCACGCGGTGACCTCTACGTTATGATGAATGTCAAACCCCATAAATTATTTCAGCGCGACGGAACAAACCTCTATTGCCGCGTTCCAATCACCGTAACACGCGCAGCCCTGGGCGGAAGCATAGAAGTCCCCACAATCGAAGGCACCCGCGCAAGCGTCAAAGTACCCGCAGGTACCCAAACAGGTCAACAATTTCGCCTAAAAAGTAAGGGCATGAGCATGATAAACCGCGAACAGCGCGGCGATATGTTCATCGAAATATTCGTCGAAACACCCGTTAATCTGAACAAAAAACAGCAGGCCATACTTCAGGATCTTGATAAATCAATGTCAGGCGGCAAGGAGGCGAACAAACACTCCCCTGAATCCAGCGGTTTCTTCACAAAAATCCGCGACCTCTGGGACGACCTTAGCGAGCCAGGAAAATAAAATGAAAATTGGAATTGTCGGATGTAATGGAAGAGTTGGAAAGCTCCTCATTGAAGAACTAAAATCAGGAAACTGGGATGCAAAAGGCTTAAAACTCGCTGGTGGGTCTGCACGAATCGGAACAGTAGAAGAAAACGGCTTTTTTGTTACAGACAACGAAGAAGAACTGTTCGAACGCGCCGATTGTATCATTGACTTCACCCTTCCCGAAGGCACAGTAACACACGCAAAACTCGCCGCAAAACACCAAAAAACCCTGATCATAGGAACAACAGGCCTAAGTGCTGACGATGAAGACGTTCTCAAAGAATCGGCTCAAAAAACAACCATTATCTATGCTGCAAACATGAGTGTCGGGGTAAACCTTCTTCTAGCATTAGTTGAACAAGCCGCAGCAAAGCTCTCTTCTGATTGGGATATTGAGATTTTCGAAGCCCACCATAAATATAAGGTCGACGCGCCATCAGGCACAGCGCTCGCCATAGGAAAAGCGGCTGCAACAGGGCGCGGTAACAGTCTTGAAAATTTGGCAGAATACGCGCGTCACGGAACAACAGGCGTACGCGAAAAAGGGAAAATAGGCTTCTCAGTCGCACGCGGCGGCGATGTCGTCGGCGAACATACAGCCTTCTTTTTCAGTGACGGCGAACGTTTAGAACTAACCCACAAAGCCACAAACCGCAGCCTGTTCGCAAAAGGCGCCCTACATGCCGCGCTATGGAGTGCAGGAAAAGCGCCAGGTCTTTATTCTATGCGCGATGTTCTTGACCTTTAAATCCTTGAACACCTTCCTCTTCAAGTAAACGCTGCTTTAGACCTAAGCCCCACCCATAATTGCCCAGCGCACCTGTCTTTTGCACAACACGGTGACACGGCACAATCAAAGAAACAGGATTAGAACCAACCGCCGAACCAACCGCACGCGAGGCCTTAGGCCGCCCGATATCATTGGCGATCGCCCCGTAAGAACAAGTATCCCCGCGCTTAATATGCAGCAAAGCCATCCAAACCTCTTTTTGAAACTCCGTCCCGCGAAGATCAAGAACAATATCCCGCTCTCGCCCCTCGCGCCACGCCGCGATAACAGAATCACCTAAATCTTTAACCGATTCATCATCATGAACCAAGGCCCCACCATCAAAATGCGCATTCATACGCTCCAACCCGTCGCCCTTATATCCTTGCACCATAAATCCCAACCAGCAGAGGCCACGGCTCGTTTTTGCCAAAATCAATTCACCAAGAGGTGATTCATAAAATCCATATATGATTTTTTCACAAAGTTTTTCCATGACGTACGCTCCTTTGATTGCTATGAAGAACAGTATAATGATTTGGAATAAATCTGCATACATTCTTATTCCAAAATGTACCGAGCGACTGCGAGGTAGTCTTTAGGACACAAGCGCCGCGGCGATTAAGGGGCGCAATTACAAAATGGAACATTTTGAATGGAAATAAAATAATGAAAATGACCAAAGCCAAAATCCATGAATTTTTTACACTCTTGCAAAAAATAGATCCCACGCCAAAAAGCGATCTGAAATACACAAATCCCTATACACTGCTTGTCGCGGTCACCCTATCCGCACAATCCACCGATGTCGGCGTGAACAAAGCCACAAAAGAACTGTTCAAAATCGTCGACACACCGCAAAAAATGCTGGATTTAGGGTTAGATCGCCTAAAAGACCACATAAAAACCATCGGCCTCTATAATAACAAAGCCAAAAACGTTATCGCAATGGCAGATATTCTCGTACATGAATATGCTGGCCAAGTGCCGCAAACCCGTGAAGACCTCATAAAACTCCCCGGCGTAGGCCGCAAAACCGCTAACGTCGTCCTCAATTGCGCCTTCGGACACAAAACAATGGCCGTAGACACACATATATTCCGTGTCTCAAACCGCACGGGACTCGCTCCAGGGAAAAACGTTAATGCGGTTGAACAAGCTCTACTCAAACGCGTACCAGACGAATTCATGCTCTACGCGCACCATTGGCTTATCCTGCTCGGCCGTTACACATGCAAAGCCCGCACACCAGAGTGTCATAAATGCCCTGTCTATGACCAGTGCGGCTTTAAAGACAAGCACCCAAAAGAAAAACCAGATGCATAAAAGCAACTGGCCTTTCGGGATTTTAAAGTAAAGAATAATGTTACATTATAAAACTAGTAAGATGCATGCGCCTTAGAAAACAAACCTGCCTCTGAATTTGCAGCGTCTTTTTTACCAACAACATCCTTAGCCTTCGCCATAGCAGAAGCACCAGACCCTGCACGATATTTATCAAGCGCTTTTTCATCAACAGCAGCCTTCAAAGGCGTCATACGACCATCAACAACGGCACCTGTCTCAATTTCAAGATCGCGATACGCAATAGACCCTGTAATGACACCAGAAGATTTAACCGTTAAACGACCACTCACTGTAATATCACCTTCAAAACGACCAGCAATAGTTGCCTCTTCAATTTCTACAGTGCCATAAAACGTACCACTTTCAGCAATCTCTAGAAGCTTAGCACCTTTAAGAGCCGCCTCAACTGTTCCCTCAACCATTAAATGGTCACATGAATCAATTTCACCAGACATATTAATACCGCGCCCAATCGTCAGCGTACGATCATTACCCGCATAGCTTGGAGCCTCAGGAGGTGTATACCCAGAAGGAGCCGGAGTGTAACCGCCACCATTATATCCACTTCGTGCAACAGCAGGCTTATAGCTGCCAGAACGTGATGTTTCGACGTCTTTTTCTTCTTCCTGCTCACGCGGTGCGTATTTACCTTGAACAGGGGCTGATTCTTTAGTTCTCATTGAAGGTCTCTCTTCTTCTCTTGGTGTTACTCTTTGTGTGGTTTGGCTACGCGGATGAGTACGTTCTGTCCGCTCGGCAGAACGGTATTCATCTCGCGACGTCTCCCCTGCTTCATCTTTAAGATATCTTTTTTCTTCTTGTTTTTGAACTTTAGGCTCTTCGTCCTGAACCTCTGATTTCACACGATGAAACATCCTGCACGCACCTTTCCATATAGAGTAAAGAGCACCAGCGCACGCGGGTTTGCGAGCACTCTTTGTTGATTTAATGACTTGAATGACTAAAAACTAACACGCAGTTTCAAACCCCGCAAGCAATGATTCCGACTTTTCCCCAAACAAAACAGAAACAAAAATTTAAAGCTCTGATTCAGCTCATTTTTAATTTCAGAACTATTTTATAACTATAAATCCAAAGATTCAGCAGTCACATTAACAGCACTTATATTATATGTTTCACTATACTGTCTCATCCATTCTAACACTTCATTGGGGTCATCTACGACACGAGCGTTGCAAAGCCTCTCAGGAAATGCAGGACTGTCCGAACTGAACACACTATCATATTCAGGTACATGTTTCCTATTCGCACGTTGCAAATCAAAACCAAGCCTTTCAAGCATTTGACGTTGATCATCATTGCACTCCATCATAGTATTTTTCTTGTCTGAACCATCTTCATGTGGCTTCAAAAAACCACGGTGCATTGTCATAGCATCCTCAGGATAAATCAGCACCCAATCTAACATAAGCGCATCAACATTATCTCCATCTTCGTTCGGATAAAGCGCATGCGACATATGACACATAAGATCCTTATGTTGACCTTCCTCACATCCATAAAAATGTCCATGATGATCTATTATTCCCGCTTCAGTAGATGTCTGAGAATATCGAACATCTCCACCTAAATTATATCGATGATCAGCCCATTTCACTGGATAATTTTTAAGTCGATCGGAACAGAAACCCAAAGCTTGTCCATTTGGCGTTAACCAAACCCAATCTCCATCATCTAAACAGATCAATTCAAAACTATTATGAGTACCAGACCGAAAAAAATAAGCCAAAAAACACCTACTATTTGATTCAAATATTATTCATGGATAACACAATAACCATAATACATAATTGCTGTCAAACATCAACCACTCTGAAAATAATCATAAATTTTCTGCGCAAGCCCCTGTGACACACCGCTAACTTGCACCAAATCATCAACCCCCGCCGCCGCAACCGCCTTCGCAGAACCAAAATGCAGCAACAAGGCCTTCTTCCGCTTTGCGCCTATCCCCGGCACATCATCCAGCGGCGAGGCCGTGATCTTCTTTGCACGTTTTGTGCGGTGCGCCCCAATAGCAAAACGATGCGCCTCATCGCGCAGTCGCTGCAGATAATGCAAAACAGGATCATTCACAGGAAGCTGAAACATTGCGCGCCCCTGCATAAAAAACTTCTCACGCCCCGCATTGCGATCAGGCCCCTTAGATATACCCACAACAGTAAGGTCTTGCCAAACCCCAAGCTCCTCCAGCGCCTGCCGACACGCAGACAACTGCCCTGCTCCGCCATCAATCAACAAAAGGTCAGGCCAATTCTCGCTCTCCAAGCCATGCTTGAAACGCCGAGAAAGCACCTCGCGCATCATCGCATAATCATCCGCCGCCTTAGCAGAACGAATATTAAATTTACGATACGCGTTTTTCTCAAACCCGTCCTCACCCTCAACGATCATCGCACCCACCATATCCGTCCCCGAAATATGAGAGTTATCATAAACCTCAATACGCGATGGCACATCATTCAAGCCAAACAAGTCGGCCACCCCACCCCGCAGAGCCAAGCGCGTCGCCGAAAGCGCCATATGCCGATCAAGAGCCTGCCGCGCATTACCCTCAACAAACGTAATAGCACGCTTAAACTTGCCACGCTGCGGATAGAACATCTGCACTTTATGCGGAACTTTCTGCCCCAAAGCCTCTTCAAACAGAGCCTTCTCAGCAATATCCTGATTAATCACAATCTGGCGCGGTACCGATTTACTCTGATAAAACTGCGCCATAAACGCAGAGAGAATATCAGGCAAAGCATCATCCTTACTATGGCGCGGAAAATAAGACCGATTACCCAAATTCCGCCCGCCGCGATAAAAAAACACCTGCACACATGAAACGCCTTTTTCCTGCACAATCGCAATCACATCCGCCTCACCAATATCCAGATTAATCTCATGCTTGGCCTGAATAGAGGTCAGCGCACGAATACGGTTACGATACTGCGCGGCCTCTTCGTAATTCATTGCCTCACTTGCATTCTCCATAGAACGCGTTAATTGATCTTGTACAGCGCGGCTTTTCCCCTCCATAAAGCTCTGCGCACCTCGAACCTGCTCTGCGTAATCGTCCTGACGAACAAGCCCAACACACGGCGCAGAACAGCGTTTAATATGATACTGCAAACATGGCTGCGACCGCCCATGAAAGACATTATCCGTACAATTCCTCAGAAGAAACACCTTCTGCAAAACCGACAGCGTACGATTAACATCCCCCGCACTTGGAAAAGGGCCAAAATATATGCCCTTGGGTTTTTTACTGCCACGATGCTTCACCAACTGTGGATAATCATGCCCTGCGCGCAACAAAATATAAGGAAAAGACTTATCATCCCGCAGCAAGATATTAAACCGCGGCTTAAGCTTCTTAATCAAATTCGCCTCAAGCAATAACGCCTCAGCCTCAGTATGCGTTGTAATAAACTCCATCCGACGCGTCAGGGAAACCATCGTCTGCAAACGGTGCGGCAGCCGATCAAAATGCGTATAAGAACTCACCCGTTTGCGAAGCGCCTTCGCCTTACCAACATACAGCACCTCATCCTCGTCCGAAATCATGCGATAGACTCCTGGCGCAAGCGGCAACAATTTCAGATAATCCTTGATCGTCTGAACGCCCGTTTGGATCAGTGAAGGCTCACCCTTATCCATTAGAAAACCCTTTATTAGACAAAATGCATACGTGTGCAATCATAGATAGTACTAAAGTATAGTATAATTTCCGCATGAACATTCCTAAACAAACAACTGATATTAAACATAAAAAAATAACCACAACAAAAATTGTCCCCAATTTTACCCCCAAAATAAATTTGACAAAAAAACTTCCACGCTATCAACTGTTTTCAATTCGATACAAAAACAACAATAAAAGGAATGAGCCCATGCCATATTTTGCGCTTAAAACACATACCAATCAATCCCCTCTTTTCGAAGGTCATTACCCAACCTTTATAAACTGCCTTGAAACGGCAATATCACAAGAAACCGATTTATCATTCATAGATTTAAAACACCAAAACCTGACAAACGCAAATCTCGATAACGCGCACATGCCCAACGCAGACTTTAGCGGCGCAAACCTGACGGGCACGAACCTCTCCGAAAGCCACCTCCAAAGTGCAATTTATTTCGACACCACATTGTACAACACCTGCCTTTCATACTCCGATTTAAAATACAGCAACTTCCGCGGCGCAAGTTTCGGCGCGACGATGATAGAAGGGTGCACAATAAAAGGCTCCATCTTCTCAACATTATCCTGCTTCGATCTGGATTTTCCAAATGCCCATGACATGCACGGCTGCACTTTTGAATCGATCGACGGTATTCTACACGACATGTCGTGTCATCCTATAATTGTAAAAGGCCTTTTAAACAAACCAATTATCATCATGGATCATACCATCGCACTCGGTACAAATATTTTACCCAAGGCCCTGTTGCCCAAGCTTTTAAATACATTATCCATGGCAGAACACCACCCCATAACGCTCAGGAGCTGACAAAACATCCAAATCGTGTGTGAAAATGGTGCGCCCATAAAAGCCCATCATAAAAAGGGGATTAACAATGACACTCTATATAACCTATGGTAGGTACGCATCCATGTATGTGGAGATTAATTTTAAACTGGGTTTATATCCACTATTGAAAACAGAAAAATATAAAAATGAGATAATCATTCACGGGCCGTATTCGCAAATTATATACACGCCTGCTCATAAACACAGGGAATAATACGGGGCACACACTATGGCACTGGAAATAGAAAATTTCTTAAGCACACTAAAACAGCTGCAAAGCATAAACACAGAGTTCCCGCTGCAATATATAATATGCCTCGCACATATCGCGCTAGAGGAAGGCCTGTGCATGACCGACCTCGCAGAGCGCACGGGCATGGCGCTCTCAACTGTTTCTCGCATCACAACAGCCCTATCGAAACCTAGCGGCGCATATGAACTCATTAAAATAGAAATCGTACCCAACGAAAAACGCCGTAAACGTATTTTCCTCAACCAACGCGGCAAAAAAACAATAAACCAAGTCAAACACAATATCGCCAAGACATAAAATTCCGCGAACCCAATATTTTTGACTTGCATTTTAAATCGAAAAAGCTATAGTCCATCAAATCTTACCTATCTATGCGATGCGAGTGTAGCTCAGGGGT
>CAYGSA010000040.1:0-14159 GCA_964352375.1 uncultured Micavibrio sp. | reverse complement strand
AATATGCGCAAGTGTGGCAGCGCACCGGTGAGGATTGGAGTGATATTGATTTGACGCTATCGACCGCACAGCCAAGTCGTGGCGCGGGTTTGCCTGATTTATATCCGAACTGGTTGTCGCTTTATTCTTCGCAACGTGAAATGAGAGCTGTCCGTGGTGGTTTTGCAGATATGGCGTCTAATATATCTGGTGCACCTATGGCTTCAATGGAGCTTGTTGAGACTGAAATGGATGCTGCACCAGCCTCTCAAGCTGCACCAGCCTCTCAAAAAGCGGCATTTCGAGGTGCGCAAATCAATATAGGTGGTTATGTTGGTGAATATGCCATTACTGGTCCTGCTACGGTTAAGGCTGATGGGACGCAGGCCAAGTTGTTGATTGGCACGTTTGAGACGGAGAATGCGCTTGAGGTTCAGATCAAACCGCAGATGAGCAGTGAGGCGTTCTTGGTTGCGAAAACAAAACTGAAGAGCGAAGCGCCGATCTTGCCGGGGCAGGTGAATTTGTTCCGTGATGGTGCGTTTATCGGGCAGGCTTTCACGCAGATGCTGCGTCAGGGTGATGAGAGTACGCTGTCTTTTGGTGTTGATGATAATGTGACGGTGACGCGCAATATGATCAAGGACGAGAAAAGCGAAGCTGGTCTTATTACTAAAGATAATGTCATAGAGCGTCATTTTGTTACGAATATTAAGAACCTTCATAAAAAGTCTGTAAAGATTGCTGTTCTGGAGAGTATTCCTGTTTCTAAGGATGAAAAAATCACTGTTGAGGTCCTTAAAGATATTACAACGCCCGGATATCAAAGTGATGTTGATAATGTGAAGGGCGTTACACGATGGGCGGCGGAGTTGACAGCGGGGCAGAGCGCACCTGTTCAGCTTGGCTGGAAGGTGAGTTGGCCGAAGGGTGAGAATATCTCTGGACTATAGGTGCGCGCTCTCTTGTTCTTAAGGGGCTGGTGTGACACAGTTTACGTGTCATGACTGATTATTCTGAATTTATAGACCGACATCACAATCGTAAACAATCGACGCAAAAAAAGGCGCGTCCGCGTATGGCCTTTCTTGGTTTATTGTCCGTGTTTGTCATTTATTGTTTGCTGGTTGCTATGATTTCGCGGATTGCGGATGTTGATCAGATGACACTTTTTATTTCTGTGCTGTTTTTTCTTACTGCGACTGTTATTACTGTTATTTCCAGAAAAACACATGACCTTCAGGATACGCAAGAAAAAGAATTGCTTTTGCTTAAGGAGGTTCTTGAAGGCAGTCGTGGTGGACGATTGATTACGGATATGTCTGATAAGACGCTGTATTATAATCAGCGTTTTATTGAGATGTGCCCTGAGGATGATGCGTCTTATACGGATTTGCAGAATATGTTTTCGTCCAATCCTAAGGCAAAGGCTTTGTTTGAGTCTTTGCTGGATAAGGCGCATCGCGGCGTGACGGCTTCGATTGAGTTGTATTGTGCGCAGGAGGATTATGAGGGATGGTATCAAATTGTTGCGCAGCCAGTTACCGGTTATAAGGGGTATACGCATTGGCGCATTGACAATGTGACTCAGCGCCATACTGAGAATCTCCAGCTCAGAGGAGAGCGCGAAAAGCTTGTTGATTTTACTGATAATGCGCCAGTTGGGTTTTTCTCTGTTGATGAGACGGGGACTTTTGTGTTTGCGAATGCGACGTTTGCGCGTTGGCTTGGTGTTGATTTGAACGAGATTTTAAATCAAAATTTGATGCATAGTTTCTTGGTTCATCCTCCTGAAAATGTTGCGCTGTATGATTTGTGCGTAGGGGGTGAGGCGACGCAGATTGTTGAAGTTGAAATGAAGGGCGCGGCGGGACGTACGTTTCTTGCCTCTATTAACCAAGTTATTGTGAAAAGTGATGATGGTAGTGTTCGTACGCGCGCGGTTGTTTATGATATTACTGCCGAGCGTGAGATGCGCCTTGCTCTTAAGCAGTCTAAAGACCGGTTTAAAAAGTTTTATGAAGAAGCGCCGCTTGGGATTATTCTGGTCAATAAAGATGGTTTAATTGAGGAGTGTAATGGCCAGTTTGCGCGCATGATTGGCAAGAGTCCAGAGGAACTTGCGCGGAAGCATTTTAAATTATTGATTAATGAAGAGGATCGAATTTCTGTTCTGAACGCGCTTGAGGCGAATGATGACCACACGGAATCTTTAGATGTTTCGCTTGAGGCCAGTAATGGGCACACCGTGGCGACGCAGCTTCATGCGCGGCGCTTTAGTGACGGTGAAAGTACGGTGTTCCACTTTATTGATGTAACGGAGAAAAAATCACTTGAGCAGCAATTTGTGCAATCACAGAAAATGCAGGCTGTCGGGCAGCTTGCTGGGGGAATTGCCCATGATTTTAACAATCTCTTGACTGCGATTATCGGGTTCTGCGATCTTCTTTTATTGCGCCATAAGCCAGGTGATCCATCGTTTGGCGATATTATGCAGATTAAACAGAATTCCAACCGTGCGGCGAATTTGGTGCGTCAGTTGCTTGCGTTTTCGAGGCAGCAAACATTGCGCCAGCGGGTGCATGATATGACGGATATTCTGACGGAGCTTTCGCATTTGTTGCGTCGTCTGATTGGTGCGAGTGTTGATCTTGAAATGGTGCATGGTGGTGACCTTGGGCTTGTGAAGGTTGATGAGGGGCAGATGGAACAGGTGCTTATTAACTTGGCGGTTAATGCGCGCGATGCGATGGACGGGGTTGGGAAATTAACGATTACGACGGAAAATTATACGAACCGTAAGGTTCAAAGTGTCATGGAAGAGGAGATGCCTGTCGGGCATTGGGTTTTGATTAAAGTCATGGACACAGGGTGTGGTATTTCTGATGAGAATTTGGATCGTATTTTGGAGCCGTTCTTTACGACCAAGGATGTTGGGCAGGGTACGGGGCTTGGGCTTGCGACGGTTTATGGTATTATCCGTCAGAGTGGCGGGTTTCTTGATATTGATACCGTTGTTGGTAATGGGACGACCTTTAAAATTTACTTGCCGAAGGCCAGTGAGGATGAGTTTGGGGAGCAAGAGCAGGTCGTGGTGCATTCTGACGCAAAGGATTTAACCGGTACTGAGCGAATTTTACTGGTTGAGGATGAAGATGCCGTGCGGACGTTCTCTCAGCGTGCGTTGAGCAATAAGGGATATGAGGTTTTGTGTGCGGAGCATGGTGAGGCGGCGCTTGAAGTTTATGGACGGCAGGGCGATAAGGTTATTGATTTATTGATTACGGATGTTGTTATGCCGGGGATGGATGGGCCGACCTTGGCGCGTCAGATTCGAGAGCGCAGCCCTGATATGAAAATAATTTTTATGTCCGGTTATACGGAAGATAAGCTCAAAGATGATATGGGAGAAAATATTTATTTCCTTCCGAAACCCTTTACTTTGAAGGTGCTTGCGGCAAAAGTTAAAGAGGTTCTGGAAGAATAGTTGTTCTTTTTTTGTTCTTTGTTGTTGACAATGGAATAAAACAAGAACATTCTTGTGTGTATAGCCGACTGAGGCGAATATGAAACCATTGCATAAATGAGGCATGTATGCCAAAAGGGAGAGACAGCCATGAGCGTAACACCACTTCGTAACAATAAGGATAATGATATGGGTCAGAATAATGCCGAAAAGCAAAAGGCTTTAGATGCCGCACTTTCTCAAATTGAGCGTGCGTTTGGTAAGGGATCTATTATGAAGCTTAATGCTGGTAATAATCCGATTGAGGTTGCGTCGGTGTCTACGGGGTCTTTGGGGCTTGATATCGGTCTTGGGATTGGAGGTTTGCCGCGTGGTCGTATTATTGAGATTTATGGGCCAGAAAGCTCTGGTAAAACAACATTGGCTCTGCACGTTATTGCAGAAGCGCAAAAGTTAGGCGGGACGTGTGCAATTGTTGATGCGGAGCATGCGCTTGACCCTGGTTATGCGCGGAAGCTTGGCGTGGATGTTGATAACCTTTTGATCTCGCAGCCTGATGCGGGAGAGCAGGCGCTTGAAATTACAGATACACTCGTGCGCTCAGGGGCGCTTGATGTGCTTGTTGTGGATTCTGTGGCGGCGCTTGTGCCGCGCGCGGAGCTTGAGGGCGAGATGGGCGATAGCCACATGGGTTTACAGGCGCGTTTGATGTCGCAAGCTTTACGTAAGCTTACAGGTTCTATTTCTCGCTCGAATACGATTGTCATTTTCATTAACCAGATCCGCATGAAGATTGGTGTTATGTTTGGCTCGCCTGAAACAACTACGGGTGGTAATGCGCTTAAATTTTATGCCTCTGTTCGTCTTGATATTCGTCGCATTGGCGCGATTAAAGATAAGGATGAAATTGTTGGAAACCAAACGCGTGTTAAGGTGGTGAAAAATAAAATGGCGCCACCGTTCCGTCAGGTCGAGTTTGATATCATGTATGGTCAAGGTATCTCTAAACTTGGTGAATTAATTGATTTGGGCGTTGCAGCAAATCTTGTTGATAAGGCTGGTTCATGGTTTTCATATGATGGTCAACGTATTGGTCAGGGGCGCGAGAATGCGAAGAAGTTCTTATGCGAACATTCTGAATTGGCAGAGAAGCTGGAGAAGCAAATTCGCGCAAATGCTGGTCTTATTGCAGATGATATGCTCGGCGGTAAAGAGGAAGAAGATAAGCCAAAGATTGAGGTTGTCCCTGAGGATGCGGCGAACGATTAACCTATGATTTCACTTTTATAAAATTTTATGGCGGGGCTTTTAGTCCCGCTGTGTTTTAAGAAGCCGTTGTTTTTGTTTGCCCCAATCACGCTTTTTCTCTGTTTCGCGTTTGTCGTGTTGTTTTTTGCCTTTGGCGAGGGCGATTTCTAGTTTTGCTTTGCCGCGTTTGTCGAAATAGATTTTTGTTGCGACGATTGTCATGCCTTCACGTGCGACGGCCCCCATAATTTTATTCAGCTCGTTTTTGCGCAGAAGGAGCTTGCGGGGGCGTGTTGGCGCGTGCTGCACTTTTGGTCCGGCCTGTTTATATTCAGAAATGTTGGCATTGAAGAGCCAGAGATCGCCGTCTTTTGGGCCAACGTAGGATTCTTTTATGCTGCACTGGCCCAGACGTAAGGATTTGACCTCTGTGCCGAGTAGCATTATACCTGCCTCATACGTGTCTTCCAGTGTGTAGTCATAGCGCGCCTTTTTATTATCGGCTACTGTTTGGTCTGTGGAAATCATTCCCGTTTTTGTTTTTTTCTTGGAGGCCATATTTTATTCCGTGAAACTTTGTAGAGTAGCCATTGCATCTTGTGCGCGATCTTTCGGAACAAATAGGTGGTCGTGATAATGCGCTGACACTGGATTGACGCTGATGGAGTGCGCTGCGAGTTTTTGAGTAATAGCAGCGAGGAAGCCCACGGCATCTAGTGAGGAATGTACATTTAAAGTAATCATTTTAGATTCGTAATGATATTTAAGATTGTGCTCTATGGCTTTCTCTTTGGTTAAAATAAGTGCTGTGCCTTCTTTTTCTTTAAATATCAGGATGGGTTCCAATTTTGCGGCATCCATCAATGACATATTCGATGAATTGAAGACATAGCATTCATCATGCAAAACAGGGGCTATGTTGCTTAAAAGTTTTTTCAAGTTCATTTCGCCATGTGTGTTCATGGGGTTTTTATTCCTGCGGCATTCAGTGCAGCATCGACTTTAGCGCGGGCGACTTCGGTTGCGGGGAGGAGCGGAAGGCGGATTTCATTTTCGCATAGCCCAAGTTTTGATGCAGCGTATTTGACGGGGGCGGGGTTGCTTTCGCAAAAGAGATCTCGCGCAAGAGGGGTAAGTTGGTCACGCAAGCGAGCAACAGTGTCTATGTCTTCTTCTCTCCAGGCATTTTGGAGAGCCGCTGATTCGCGTGGGGCAATATTGGAGAGTACTGAAATACAGCCAACGCCGCCTTGCGCCAAGAATGCTGCTGCTGTTATGTCATCGCCTGAAAGTTGGCAGAATTTTTTGCCTATGGCGTTGCGTGTCAGCAGGGGGCGCGCAAGGTCGCCAGCGGCATCTTTTACACCTACGATATTTGGCAGCTCAGCCAAGCGGGACATGGTTTCGATGTTCATATCAACAATACATCGGCCTGGAATATTATAGATAACGATTGGAAAATTTGCCGCATCGTGGATGGCTTTGTAATGTTCGTACATGCCGTCTTGTGTTGGTTTGTTGTAATAGGGTGTAACAACAAGCGCTGCGTCAGCGCCAGCGGCTTTTGCATGGGTTGTTAGTCTGATTGCCTCGCGAGTCGAATTTGAGCCGCTTCCTGCAATAATTGGAATTCTTTTCTTGACCACATCGGCGCAACGCTCAACAATAGCCATATGTTCGTCATGAGACAGTGTTGGGGATTCTCCCGTTGTGCCACAAGGAACCAAAGCATGCGTGCCGCATTCAATTTGCCATTCGACAAGTCGATCAAAGGCTGGCCAATCGATTTCTCCGTTTTTGAACGGTGTGATCAGGGCAGTTATGGAGCCGTAGAACATGAGGGCTACTTTCTTGTATAAAAGGTCTAAAATGGCTGACAATCTATCGTGCGCACGCTTGTTTTGCAAGCTCATGCTTGTTTTTGTGTTGGTTATCTTTGGTGGGGCGTGTGCCTTTGCAAAAGATAGTCCTGTTAACCGGTTGCAGAGCCCGATTGCAAAGCATATTACGATTGATGCATTGATTGCTCTTGAAAAGGGGAATTGGAAGAGCGCGCATGAGATGGTGGCAAACTCAAAAGATCCGCTTGCGAGTAAGTTGTTCAATTGGCTTTTATTGCTGAATATGGACAAGCATAGCTGGACGGATGGCTTGTTTTTGCGATTGATGCATTTTATTCGCCAGAATGAAGAATGGCCAGAGGTAAATGCCATGAAGGTTAAGGTTGAGCGGGTGATGCCTGAAGATTTTCCTTATGAAGATGTTGTGGCCTGGTATGATGGTTTCTCTCCTAAAACGTCTCATGGATTTAGGCGTTATATGGATGCTTTGCTTGCGATGGAGCAAGAGCAGCGTGCGTATGATTTATTAATTGAGTGGTGGTCAGATCCGAAAATTTCGATTGGTAAGCAAAAACAAATTCTTTCTGATTATGGTCATTTGTTACCATTTGCTGCGCATAAAAGGCGGTTTGATGCATTGTTACACGATGGTCATTATAGCAGTGCCTTGGATGTTGCCAAAATTTTGGGTCATGGATATCCAGAACTTGCGCGGGCGCGGATCGCGTTGGCTAAGAACCGTGGGCGCGTCGGTGATTTGATTGATCGTGTTCCGGAGGATTTGCAAGGGGATGCCGGGTTACTTTATGAACGGTTGCGTTGGCGGCGTAAGAGGGGGTTAGATGAGGGGGCTCTGGAAATTTTGAGGGCTATGCCTCCTTCTGATCATATTGTAAATCTTTCGGATTGGTGGAGAGAGCGGCATATTATGATCAGGCGACTTTTGGCTAAGAGGCGATATGATGAGGCGTATGAGCTGGCTTCTACACATATTCAGCGTGAGGGTGGTTCTTATGCTCAAGCCCAGTGGCTTGCGGGGTGGCTTGCGCTTTATTTCATGGATCAGCCAACGGAAGCGTATGAGCGGTTTACCGTTTTGTTTAGTAGAGTGAAGACGCCGATTAGTAAAGCGCGGGCGTCTTATTGGGCAGGGCGGGGTGCAGACGCATTAAAGCAGAAGAAACTCGCGCAGAGGTGGTATAAAACTGCGGCTGATTTTCAGACTACTTTTTATGGTCAACTTGCGGGGTCTGTTTTGTCTATAAAAGAACGGCTTCCGAGTGGTAAGGCCGCGTATTTGTCGGCGAGAGATCGTGAGAATTATAAGAAATCCGAGCTTTTACAAGCCTCTAATTTGTTTCGGGATGCGAAGCAAGATCGGCGGGCGGAGCAATTTCTTAATGCATTTTTACAAGCGCATGAGGACGCTAAGGCTTACAGGTTTGTTGCTGAGATGTTGGCAGAGCGGGGGGATTATCATGGTGCTGTGAAAATCTCTAAAAGAGCGACGCGCAAAGGTTTGTTTTTGACGAAGCAGTCTTACCCCACGATTACGAAACATTTGGTGGATATAAATAGTGCGGAGTGGGCGCTTATTCATGCGATTATCAGGCAAGAGAGTACGTTTGATTATAAAGCGAGAAGCCCTGCCGGTGCGCTAGGTTTGATGCAGTTGTTGCCGTCAACGGCGCGCGAAACTGCAGGTAAACTTAAAATTGGTTATAAAAAAGCGTGGCTTACCGAGCGGCCGCAATATAATATTATTTTAGGGGCTGCCTATATAGGACGGCTGCTCTCATATTATGATGGGAACTACCCTCTGGCCATAGCGGCTTATAATGCGGGGCCTGGGCGCGTTGACAGCTGGATTAAAACTTATGGTGACCCGCGTAAAGATGAGATTAGTCTTATTGACTGGATTGAGCTTATCCCTATTTACGAGACCAGGAATTACGTTCAGAGGGTTTTAGAAAATATCTATGTATATCGTTTGAGATTAAAAGATGTGCAAAACCCTCCCGCTAAACCGTTGTATGTTGCATTTCAGTGATAAGGTTTTACAATCTTAGGTGTGCAGTCTGATGCTGTTTATGGGATTTACTTTAAAAATTGCCTTGAAGCATACTTTAGTATTATACTTATTTTTATGTACTTTTTCTGTGTGGGATAAATAATGAAACTATTGATTGCAGATGATCATACCCTCTTTCGAGATGCGCTTGTTCAATATATAGAGAGATCTGATCCGAATGCATCTGTTACGCTTGCTAAAGATTTCTATCAGGCGAGTGATATTCTTGAACAAAACCCGTATCAGGATCTTGTTATTCTTGATCTTCGTATGCCTGGAATGAAAGGTATGGAAGGGTTTCGTGTTATGAAAGAGAAATTTCCTCACCTTCGTGTTGCTCTTATGTCTGGCATTGCCGAAGAAAGTGATGTGAGGGCCGCACTTGATATTGGGGCTGTTGGTTATTTCCCAAAAACGTTGTCAGGTAAGGCTTTGTTGAGTGCCATACAATCGGTTGTTATGGGCAATGTCTTTGTTCCCGAAGGTGCGAAGTCTAAGTTTATGCTTTCTTATTATGCTGATCTTCCGACAAAAAAAGATGTTGAACATATTCCAAATGTTGCTGATGCGGATTATAATCTTACGAAACGTGAAAAAGATGTTTTGTCATTTCTAGCGGAGGGGGCGTCTAATAAAGATATTGCCACTGAGCTTAATCTTCAAATTGTTACTGTAAAGCTTCATGTTCGTGGCCTTTGTCGCAAGCTTGGCGTTAAGAATAGAACCCAAGCGGCGCTAATGGCTAAGGATATGGGGGTTACTCCTCATTCTCAAACTTAGTAAATTCAATGCCGTTTTTTAAAACTTTTTTTAATTATTTGCCAGGCCTTGTTGTTTTGGTGCTTGCTATGTTGGCGCTTTATGCGGCTGTAGGATTATTTGACGCTTATGAAGCTGAAGGTATCCGTAATGATCATCGTGTTATGTTGGAGAATCGCCTTTATTGGGCTGTTATTGCTATTGGCTTGGCAGGTTTTGTCTTGACTGTGGTTCATGCTTCCAAACTTTCTGAGCTTAAAATATTACACGAAGAAAAGCGTCTGGCCTTGCAAGATTTTCAGGGACGCTTGGCGGCTTTAGAGATGGCACGAGACGGTATTCTTATTTTAGATGAGGCCAGTCATGTTATTTTTCTTAATCGGTCTCTTTGTTTAATCCTCGGCGTTGATGAGGGTTCCAAAGATGGTTTGGTCGGACAACATTGGTCGAATTTGTTTTCTGTTGATGATTATGAGGTTATTGATGAAGATATTGTGCCTGAATTAGAGGGGTGTGGGTTCTGGATTGGAGAATTTCCAATTTACGGGGCTGATGGGACCGTAGTTTATACTGAAATGTCTTTGACTCAAGTTCCTGATGTCGGGTTGGTCGCAACTTTACAGGATATTAGTTATCGTCAAAAGGCGGAGGATGAGAAAAAAATTCTGCAGGATCAGTTCTATCAAGCTCAAAAGATGGAGGCGATTGGTCGTTTAGCTGGAGGGATTGCGCATGATTTCAATAATATTCTTGCATCAATGAATGGTTATGCCGAATTTTTAATTGATGATGTTGATCAGGAATCACCACAACATGGGTTTGCCAAGAATATTGTTCTTGCGGGAATGCAGGCGCGTTGTTTGGTTGATAAGATGCTCTCTTTTTCTCGAATAGATTCAAAAGAATTTGAAAGTATGGATGTTGTGGCTGCTGCTGAGGAGACGCTTTCCATGCTTAGAGCGACTTTGTCGAAATCTATAGATTTGCGTTATGATTGTGACGTTGTGAGTGCTCATATTCATGGAAATTCAACACAGATATCTCAGCTTTTAATGAATCTTTGTGTCAATGCGCAAGATGCTATGGATGAGAATGGGCGTTTGTCGGTGAGTGTTGAGGTTCTTACTTCTGGTGACGCTACTCTCGCTTTTGATCCTTCGGTTGTAAAGGATCATTTGCCATCACCTGAGGATATTCCGCTTGTTAGTATGTCTGAATCAGGCGAGCGCGCCTGCCATCTTATTTTAGGGCATGTGGTTTCTGATCAAGCGTATGTGAAAATTTGTGTTGAGGATTCCGGGAGTGGAATGAGTCGTTCGATTATGGAGCATATTTTTGAGCCGTTTTTCACTACAAAACCTGTTGATAAAGGCACTGGGCTTGGGCTTGCGACATCTCATAATTTAGTTGCTTCGCATCAAGGGTGTATGGTTATAAATAGTGCATTGATGCAGGGGACAGTCTTTGAGCTTTATTTTCCTCTTTTGGACTTTGAAGTTGTTGCTGTTCCAGAGTTTGAGGACAATGTTATTGATCTTGATATAGAGGCGCGTAAAAAATTGCGTATTTTGTTGGTGGAAGATCAGGAAGACGTTCGGGTTATGACACTTCAGATGTTGAGCCGTATTGGATATGATGCGATTTCAGCTGTTTCGGGACGAGATGGGCTTGAGGTTGTGCGCGAGGATTTGGGTCGGTTTGATCTTGTTATTACTGACCACAATATGCCAGAGATGACAGGTTTGGAGATGATCGAATGTCTGCATCGTGAATTTCCTGACCTGCCTTTTATTATGCTCTCTGGCTATAGCGAGGAGAAGATAAAAGGGATTATCGATAATCATCCTGCTATTCTCCACGTCCTTAAGAAGCCTGTTTCAAAGCAGGCTCTATCAGAATATGTGGACGGAATTTTTTTTAAAGTGGCTTAAAGTTTTTCTGTCAGTTCAGGCACGGCATCGAATAAATCTGCGACGAGGCCGTAATCTGCGACCGAGAATATTGGTGCGTCCTCGTCTTTATTAATTGCAACGATGACTTTGGAATCTTTCATGCCTGCGAGATGTTGAATTGCGCCTGATAGCCCGATGGCGATATACAGATCGGGCGCGACGACTTTTCCAGTTTGGCCGACCTGATAGTCGTTTGGGACGTATCCTGCATCAACAGCTGCGCGTGATGCACCAACGGCTGCGGCGAGTTTATCGGCGAGGGCTTCGATGATGGTGAAATTTTCGGCCGACCCTAAGCCGCGACCACCTGATACGACGACTTTTGCGGATGTCAGTTCAGGGCGTTCGGATTTTGAGAGTTCGGCGCTGACGTAGCTGCTCAAGCCAGCTTGTGATGGGTTTGTGTATTCTTTGATAGCGCCGCTCCCGCCAGTGCGCTCTGTGGCATCGAATGTTGTGCCGCGGACGGTGATGAGTTTTATGTTGTCTGATGATGTGACTGTGGCGATTGCATTACCAGCATAGACAGGGCGCCGGAATGTATCCGGGCTTTCGACTGCGATAATGTCTGATATTTGTTGTGTATCAAGCAAGGCTGCTGCGCGGGGGAGGATGTTTTTCCCAAAAGTTGTTGCTGGCGCGAGGATGTGGGTGTAATTGCTTGCCAGATCGACGATGATCGGCGCGATTTCTTCGGCAAGAGTGTGTTCGAGGTGTCGGGCGTCAGCTTTGATGACTTTTGATACGCCTGCGATTTGCGAGGCTTGTGCGGCGGCTTCGTCGCAGCTCGCTCCAACGATGAGCACGTGGATGTCTCCGCCGATTTGGGATGCGGCTGTGATTGTATTTAGCGTTGCCGCTTTGATGCGCGTGTTGTCGTGTTCTGCGAGGATAAGGTTAGCCATGATTATATTACCTTTGCTTCGTTTTTCAATTTATCGATCAGCGCGTCGACGCTTTCGACTTTGATGCCGCCTTGACGGACTGGTGGGTCGGTGACTTTTACGAGTTTGAGTCGCGGAGCATAATCTACGCCGAGGTCTGATGGTTCGATGATGTCGAGCTGTTTCTTTTTGGCCTTCATGATGTCCGGGAGTTTGGCGTAGCGCGGCTCGTTTAGGCGCAGGTCTGTTGTTATGATGGCTGGCAGTTTGATTTCGATTGTTTCTAGGCCGCCGTCAATTTCACGGGTGACGTGCGCTGAGCCGTCTTTGAGGTCTAGTTTTGATGCGAATGTGCCTTGTGACCAGCCGAGGAGGGCGGAGAGCATTTGGCCTGTTTGATTTGAGTCATCATCAATGGATTGCTTACCCATGATCACCAGATCGGGGTTTTCTTTTTCAACGATGGCCTTAAGGGTTTTTGCGACGGCGAGTGGCTCAACACCGCCTAAATCAATTGGGTCATCTGTTTTAATCAATATGCCGCGGTCTGCGCCGATGGCCATGGCGGTGCGAATTTGTTCTTGTGCTTTTTCCGGGCCTATGGAGACGACGATAATTTCTGAGGCTTTACCGGATTCTTTAAGTCTTACAGCTTCTTCGACGGCGATTTCATCGAATGGATTGACCGACATTTTGACATTTGCAAGATCTACGCCGCTATGGTCTGATTTAACGCGGATTTTGACGTTATAATCGACGACTCGTTTTATGGGGACTAAGATTTTCATGGGTGAAGAAACTCCAGATTAGTTGGACGAATAAAAGGCGATGAGCAGCGCAAAAATTATGATTGTTTGCAGAACAACACGCGCCTGCATGAGTTTGTTGCCGTATTTTTTGTTGAACTCACCCCCTTTGATCATGGCAAAGAGACCCAGTATGAGAATAATAACTAGGGCAACAAGACCTATAGCTAAAGCTATTGTGAGAGCAGTGTTCATAATAGGTATTTTAGCTCTGTTTGCTTGTGCTGTATAGGGGGTTTTAATGCTGTTAACATTACATTATTCTAATATTGTTTGACGTAATGTGGTGTCTTGTGTATTATGTTAATAATTAGTTAGCAATTTATGGTGAAATTGAAATGACAAATACTTTTAAACAATGTGCGACCAACGTGTATTGGAGTTATCGTTGGACTTTGGGTGATCATCCGACTGTGTTTTTTTCTAATCCGCGTATTAAAACGAATGTGATTTATACGATGGATGAGCTTAAGTCTGTTCTGGAGCGGAGCGATAAGGAAAATGACTTTATTCCTGTGCCACGCCATGTTCTTCTTAGTGCTCTTAAGTCAATTGACACTGAGAAGGCTCTCGCGGCTTAAAGATATTAGGTAGTTCACGTCCAAATCAGTTTCTGAAAGCGTGAATTCATTTTTTAGAGGATTGAAAATTAACCCCGTAACATTGTGCGGGGTTAAATTTTGTTTGCGTGCGTAGCGTGCAATTTCAGATGGTTTGACGAATTTCTTCCAATTGTGTGTGCCTTTGGGTACCCACCCAAGGATGTATTCTGCGGCGATTATACCGAGGGCATATGATTTGGCCGTACGGTTGAGGGTCGATATGATGAGCAGGCCGTTTGGTTTTAGTTTGTTTGCACAGGTTTGTATGAATGTTTGAATATCGCTGACGTGCTCTATGACCTCTAGTGCGAGAACGATATCGAACTTTTCGTCTACATTTGATGTATCATCGCTCATATAATTAATTCCCAGATCAGAGTGAGCTTTTGCGACGTTTATGGCATTTTCGTCGGCGTCTATGCCTGTAACTGTTCCACCGAGGCGGGCAAGAGGTTCACAGACGAGGCCGCCGCCGCAGCCAATGTCTATGATGCTGAGCCCTTTTAGTGCTTTAATGTCGTCGAAATCACGGTCAAAATGTTCACAGATTT
>CAYGSA010000039.1:0-14625 GCA_964352375.1 uncultured Micavibrio sp. | reverse complement strand
ATGGCGGTGACGGTGGGATTCGAACCCACGTTACGCGTTAACGTAAACACGCTTTCCAAGCGTGCGCCTTAAGCCACTCGGCCACATCACCTTTGCACCGCCGCACAATAGACACTGTTGTTTAAAACTTCAAGTCTCACCTTCCCTTATCGACACTTCATTGCTAAAATACCATAAAATTATTTAAACAAGGCAAAAATCATGCGTAAGCTCATCTTCCTATTATTCCTCATTCCAGCAATAGCCGCACTCGCGCATGACATCTATATATTCACGCAAAATCAAGAAAAGGGCATACATCTATCAGATTTGGGTGCACTTTGGTCTAAATATCACAAGGAAAGCCATGACAACTGGAAAATAAATGTAAAAGATTTAAGCCAGAAAATAGAAGGACTCGTCCCAGAAAGCATAAAAGAAAGAACTTCTCAAACCAGTCAGGAAGCCCTTGATGAAATCACAAACAAACCTGATTACGCCCAAAACTTCGCCCAATTAGACAGTAAAGAAGAAAAAGGGAGTATCGCACTTCCCCCGGCAACGCCCTCAGGAGAAGAATACAAAAGCGTCGCACAAAGCTTCATAGGCATAGCTCTTCGTCAAAAAGCAGTCCTCCTCTTTGGAGGAATCGCACTCTTTCTGTATTTTGCAAATTCATTGTTAGCAAAAATGTTCAAACCAAGAGAAGGTATGAGCGTCATCCAAAAACGCAAAAAGAAAAAAAATAACAAAGGAGGATATCAATATAGCCGTAAATAAAACGCTAAATCTCAAGAACGGCCTGACGCAAAAGCTCTAAGTCCTGTTCCCGTGACAAACTATGATCACCATCCTCTACGAAAACGACCCTCGTCTTCGGCCCGTGAAACATAGCATCAATTTTAAGCGCTTTTTCCCATGCGACCGATTGATCCAGCTTACCTTGAATAAGCGTCAAAGGAACGCAAATGTGCCGCGCCTCATGAAGAAGGCAGTTCGCTTCACCATCTTCCAACAGAGCCTGGGTAAAAATATAAGGATCATCGCTATAGTCATTAGGAACCTCTATATACCCTTCTTGCGCCATCATCTGATGCTCTGTCTGAGTCATCCTCGATTGAATATCTCGCGTAAAATCTGGCGCCGCAGCAATACCAACTACGCCACAAATTCTCTCAGGGCGCCGCAAAAGTAACAAAAGCGCGATCCATCCCCCCATAGAAGACCCCACCAAAACTACATCACGCTTGACGATATGATCAAAAATACCAAGCGCATCCAGTGCCCATGCCCCAATAGTACCCTCCGCAAACACGCCATCAGATTCTCCATGACCAGAATAATCAAACCGAACAAACTCCTGACCACGCGAAGCACATAAATCCTGCAAAAAAAGCGCTTTAGTCCCCCCCATATCAGACTTAAACCCGCCTAAAAACATAATAGCAGGCAAATCATCTGACGTGCCTTTTAAGTGCACATAAGCCAGCTTATCTTTACGACCATCGCAAAAATATTCAACAGACATAAGAACACCTTTTTGTTAAATTATGTACAAACATATATAAACCCCTTTCCTACAAGCCAAAAGCAGATTATTTTAAAATCATGAGCACACAAAACCAAAAAGCCGCAATTATGCAAGTTATTCCCGCCCTGGGCGCCGGTGGAGCAGAACAAGGCTGCATTGATATTGCCGCTGAAATCATCAGTGCAGGGGGAAAAGCCATCGTCGTATCGAACGGAGGCTACCGCATTAACGAGCTAGAACGCATCGGCGCGCTCCATGTTGATCTGCCGGTACACAGCAAAAACCCGTTCACAATGTGGAAAAATATCGGGCGCTTGCGCAAACTCATTCGCAAACACAATGTAAACATCGTTCATGCACGAAGCCGCGCCCCGGCATGGAGCGCTTGGCGCGCCTGCCAAAACACTGATGCACGATTTCTCACCACATGCCATGCCCCCTATAACATCAGTGGCGAAGCCAAACGTCTTTATAATGGCTCTATAGCAAACGGCGAACTTGTGATCGCAATATCAAATTATGTTGCGCAATATTTACTTGATAACTACACGATAAAGCCTGAAAAAATTCGCCTCATACACCGCGGCATTCCGATGGCACGCTTCCACCCCACAGCAGTATCACCAGAACGCATGATCCACCTAGCACAAAACTGGCGCATCCCCGACAGCGCAAATGTTATCATGCTACCAGGGCGCATAACACGATGGAAAGGTCATCACGTGTTAATAGAAGCCATCGCAAAACTAAACCGTAATGATGTGTTCTGCGTTATAATTGGCTCAGATCAAGGCCGCACGGACTACCGCAAAGAACTAGAAGAAGCCATCGCAGCGCACGGTCTGCAAGAACGCACACGCCTCATCGACCAATGCCACGACATGCCCGCCGCTTATATGCTTTCAACTGTTGTCGTCTGCCCATCAACAGATCCTGAAGGCTTCGGACGCATCCCCGTAGAAGCGCAAGCCATGGGTCGACCAATCATCGCGAGTGACCACGGCGGAGCACAAGAAACAATTTTACGCGGACAAACAGGCTGGCTCATCCCACCAAACAACTCGGACGAACTCAGCATCGCCATCGAAGAAGCCCTCTCACTTGATGAAAACCAGCGCGCCGTTCTTGCCGCCAGATCCATGGAACATGTAAATCAGCACTTCACAAAAAAAATCATGGCAGAAAAAACGCTAAATGTTTATACAGAGCTCCTCCCATCTGGTATGGGACTTAAACAAAAACAACAACAACTCGACGCTGCAGAATAGATGAACATACTCGTAATCAAATTAAGCGCGCTCGGTGACTTTATCCAAGCCCTCGGCCCAATGAAAGCCATACGTCAACATCACCCCACAGCACACATAACGCTGATGACAACAAAGATGTTCAAAGGTTTAGGTGAGAAATGCGGTTACTTTGATAAAGTCATTATTGATTCACGCCCAAAATGGAACAACTTAAAAGGGTGGCATAACCTCAGAAAACAGCTCATAAAAGGAAAGTTCGACCGTATCTACGACCTTCAGAATAACGACCGCAGTTGCTTTTACCTCTCATTATTCGCAGGCAAAAAAAAGCCTGAATGGGTTGGTACGGCAAAAGGTGCATCACATCGCAACATTTCGCCAAAGCGCACCTCTGGACAGTCATTCGAAGGGCACAAACAAACGTTAGGCATGGCAGGTATCTCAAATGTAGACATCGACACACTCGATTGGGTAAAAGAAGATCTATCCCAATTAGGCTTAAATGAACCCTACATCCTTTTCGTTCCCGGATCCGCACCACAACATCCGCAAAAGCGCTGGCCACCAGAACATTATGCTGCGCTAGCAAATCACTTAGTGCAACAAAACATACAACCCGTCCTGCTCGGCACGGACGCAGAAAAAGACGTCACCCAAATCATAAAAAAACTATGCCCCAAAGCTTTAGATCTGACTGGTCAAACATCCCTCTTCCAAATTGCTGCACTTTCTCAAAACGCAGAGGCAGCAATTGGAAATGACACTGGCCCTATGCACATCATAGGCCCCACAGGATGCAAATCATTGATATTATTTTCAGGAAACAGCAAGCCAGAACGACATGCACCAAAAGGTAAAAACGTTAGAACACTTCAAGAGAAGAATTTAAACAATCTTCATCCTGCACAAGTCATCGAAGCACTTCTTAATTAATGACAGCCAATTTGTGTTTATGATCTTGCTCAAGATTGCACACGTCACCAAGGCAATCCAATACGCGCTCTGTAATTTGATCATCTTTTAGTGAATAAAAAATCGTTTGTGCTTCTCGCCGCGTTGAAACCATGCGATCACGACGCAACCTTGCCAGATGCTGCGACAAGGCAGACTGACTAATATCCACAATCTCTTCCAATTCACCGACACTTTTTTCCCCCCTGTATAGAGCACAAATAATAAGCAATCGCTTTTCATTCGATAAAGATTTCAAAAGTGCCGACACCTGAGAAGCCTTATGCTCAATTTGATTTAAATTTATCATTATATAATCACCATCTTTATAATTATAATGCATAAAAAATAGCATTTTCTTTAACTAGGATACTTAAACCTATTTTTTAACGCCCTGCAAGAGCTTCTTTATTTTATTCAAATTTACACTTTGCATCTTGAAATTTAACTTATACGATAAGATCTATGAGTATAAACAATATAAAACGCCGAGGCCTGATGTATGTGATGTCCTCTCCTTCCGGAGCAGGGAAAACAACAATAACACGCGCTCTTCTCAAGAATAATGACGATTTAATCGTTTCAGTCTCCGCAACAACACGCAAACGCCGTGCAGGCGAGACACATGCAAAAGACTACTATTTCGTAGAACCAGACGAATTTGGTCGCATGGTTGATAACGGAGATATGCTCGAACACGCCAAAGTCTTTAATAATTATTACGGCACGCCCCGCGAACCCGTAGAACAAGCACTAGAGCGAGGCAATGACGTAATTTTTGATATAGATTGGCAAGGCACACAACAACTCTCAGAAATAGCACGCGAAGATCTCGTAACAGTCTTCATTCTACCGCCAGAACGCGCAGAGCTAGAAAAACGCCTGCGCAATCGATCACGTGACACCATGGAATCAGAATCAGACATCCGCGGCCGCATGTCAAAAGCTGCAGATGAAATGTCACATTACACAGAATATGACTATGTTATTATTAACCACAACGTAGATGAGGCAATCTCAAAAGCCCAACTCATCTTAGACGCAGAGCGAATCAAGCGCCGCCGCATGATCGGCCTATCGGATTTTGTCCGAGGATTAAAAGGCGGAATTTAAGGTTTAAACGCGGCAATATCCAAAAAATTTTGAACAGTTAATGTCTCCGCACGGCATGCATTATCAATCCCAAGCCCCTCCAAAGCATCCCTATAGTCCTTAAGGCTAGAGCGAATCATTTTTCGCCTCTGTCCAAATGCCGCGGCAGTAACATGCTCAACGGCTTCAAATTCAGGGGCGTTCTTATGATCTAAGGGTCTGGGCTTAAAATGCACCACTGCAGAATCTACTTTAGGCGGGGGCGTAAAAGCAGACGGCGGTAAATGGTAAACAATTTGCACATCACACAACCACTGCGCCATTACTGCCAAACGCCCGTAAGCCTTTGCTTCAGGGGCCGCGCAAATACGCTCCGCGACCTCCCTTTGAAACATCAATGTCATAGACGCATAACTGTCAGCATCTTGCCTAATCTGTTTCAACCATCCAATCAAAAGCGGCGTTGCGATATTATAAGGAAGATTGGCAATGATAACACGCGGCGCCTCACTTATCTCCAGTAAATCACACGTCAACGCATCCTTCTGAAACACCTCTAATCGTCCATCGACAGCGCCAATCAAACCAATCTGCGCAGTTACTGCACGTGCATCAAACTCTATCGCCGTAACGCACCGCACACCACTTTTAAGCATAGAGCGTGTCAATCCCCCAGGCCCGGGCCCAACTTCCAAAGCATGAACATGAGGCCAATCACCCTGGCATCTTTGCTGCGCACACCTAACAATTTTATCAGTAATATTGAGATCAAGCAGAAAATTCTGCCCTAGGGATTTTTTTGGTGCCAAATCATACCGCTCTATAATATCCCGCAAAGGAGGCAGAGCGTCTATAGCATCAGAAACATCAGGCATTAAACACGAATATCTAAAAACGAGGACGCCTTGAGGTCCTGCAAATGACGGCGCTGAACCTTTTCCAAACGCTGCGACCCTAAATCATAACCAATCTGATCCCGGGATGGCAAAGAAGCCTCCTTAACCACGCGCCTCTCACGCAAAAACATAATATGAACCCCTGCGTCAGTTTTAATCGGATCAGTAATTTGATTTTTCTTAAGCTTTTGAACTTCATTGAGTAATTCAGGGTGCATTTGCACTTCATTGAGCCAGCCATTGTCACCGCCATTCGCTGATCCAGCAGCACGCGAGAACTGCTGCGCAAGTTGAAAGAAGCTCGCTCGACCTGATTTAATTTCTCCAACCAATCGCTTAGCAAGCTTAGCGGCCTCAGCATCAGATGTCGCGTCATCCGTTGGCAAATAAATCTCAGCCGTTAAATATTCCGTACTCCCCATCCGCGAAGCGATCCGTTCATACGCATCATCAATATCACGCTCAGAAACAATAACGCGGCCACTAAGACGCGCCTGAACAAATTCTTTCCATGCAAGCTGAGCGCGGATTTGATTACGCAATGTTGAAACATCAACTCCACCTTTTTTCAACATCGCTTCAAAACGCTTCGGCTCCAGCTTATTTTGCTGCGCGATTGATGCGAAACCAGCATTCACGGCATCTTCACTTATAGTTACCCCAATTGTTGAGGCTTCTTGCAACATCAATGTCTCATTAATCAGCCCGCTCAGAACTTGCGGCATTAATTTCCCACGGATATCCTCATTACTTTGCAACCCCGAAGACGCAAGAACAAGACGCATACGCTTTTCAACATCTCGTACAGAAATTACATCCTCATTCACAACCGCAGCAATTTCCTGCGTGCGCGCTTGCAAAGACTGAACAGCAGCAAAACTAAAATAAAAAACCAATAAAAACCTAAGATAAATCATAATTTATTTCCTAACTTATGCGGAACGCAAAGTACCAAAACGACCACCAGGGCGATAGCGATTAAGATATGTTGGTAAAATAAGGTCTAATGTTTTTGGAACCACACCAAAATCAGCGATCGCCGGCATTCCAATCTGAACGATATTGTCAGACTTCAAACTCTCAACCTGATCACGCGTCAAAAGCGGCTTCGGCAACAAGCTTAAAAACGACGCTTCAAATTTCGCAAAAGAAAATGGCAATGACACAAGGCGCCGCGTCCGACCCGTATATTTAAACAAAAGTTCATAAACTTGCTTAAAATCCACAACATCAGGCCCGCCCAGCTCATACGTCTTACCACAATAACGCTCCATAGGCTCGGCAAAAACCTTAATCACACACTCCGCAACATCCCCAACATAAACAGGTTGAAACTTAGTTTTTCCACCACCAATGAGTGGTAAAAAAGGCAAATAACGCGCCAACTCCGCAAACATATTAAAGAAATTATCATCTTCACCAAAAATAATACTCGGACGCAAAAGAGTTGCACGCGGGTAATTCTCTAAAACCGCCTGTTCACCCTCAAATTTACTTTTTGCATATTTCGACGTCCCATTATCACAGCCAAGCGCTGAAATATGAACAAACCGCTTAACACCCTGATCACGACAAGCCCGCGCAATCATCACAGGCATATCAACATGAGCCTTTTGAAATTTAGAGCGACGGCGTTCATATAAGATGCCAATACAATTCACAACAAAATCAGAACCTTGCAATGCATCCGTAATACTCTGCGCATCAGAGTAATCGCACGCAAATGGAACAATCTGCCCAACAGCGCCAAGCGGCTTAAGGAAATACGCACTTTCAGGAATGCGCGTCGCAACTTTGACTGTGAACCCCAAACGCGCCAAATCCCCAACAATTTGACGACCTAAAAAACCCGTCCCACCAAAAACCGTTGCAATTTTATTCTCACATGCCATGATTTTATCCAATATTACTTATCTTGAAGCTATACTATGGTCAAAATTAAACCAAAAAACAACGAATAAGCTGAAACAAACCACATATAGGTGTGAAAAAATGAAGAACCTTATAGCAGCTTCAATATTCCTATTGGGTATAATGTTTTTTACACATGGCTTGTACGCAAGGCTCGCACCAGAAATACCTGAAATACATACCCCCGTCGTCATAGAACTCTTCACGTCCCAAAGCTGTTCTTCATGCCCCCCCGCAGATAAAATCCTTTCGCAGCTCGCAGCACAAGAAAAAGTCATCGCCTTAGGGTGTCACGTCTCATATTGGAATCATCTGCAATGGCAAGATCAGCTCGCGCATGAATTCTGTGACATACGCCAACACGGTTACAGCGCATACAGCGGCACGAAAAAAATATACACGCCGCAAATGGTCGTAAACGGAGAACATATATTCATTGGCTCCAAAGTCGAAATACTCAAGAATGCTTTAAAAAGAACCGAAAACGCGCCAATTAAACCTATTCAAATCGAAACAATACCCAACACAACAATAAGCTATTCCCTTCCAAAACTACCGCGAACAAACTACAGGCTGTGGGCATTCGGCTTTAAACACACTCAAAATCAAGATATCTCAGAAGGTGAAAACCGCGGCCTAAAAGTAAACTACGCAAACCCTGTCGCAAGTTATACAAACCTAGGAAACTGGAACGGCGAACCCTCGATATTCCAATTCGAAAAACCATCCGAAGACATAGACGCAATCGCCATCATCGTCCAAGAAGGCGGCTACGGGAAAATTGTGGCCGCAGGGAAATTGAACTTTTAAGCTTTAATAACAAAACTATCCATAACGCGCTTCTGACCAGCTTTCTCAAAGGCAATGTCCAGCTTATGGCCATCAATATTAACTATTTTGCCATAACCAAACTTATCATGAAAAACCCGATCCCCTCGCGCAAGTACCGCTCCAGTCTCTGTTTGCACCTTACGATCAAAAGGTTTTGAAGACAGCACTTTCGGCTGAAAACCACTAGAGTCCCAATGTTTGCTGCGCCCTGCCTGCACCATTCCGTTTTGCGAGGCAACCTCCAGCAAGTCTTTCGGTAATTCATCAACAAACCGTGAAGGAATAGCATTAATCCAGCTACCATACATCCGCCGGGTTGTTGCATAAGAAATAAACACAGACTTCTTCGCTCGTGTAATCCCGACATAAGCCAACCTGCGCTCCTCCTCTAAACCCTTCGTACCACTTTCATCCATAGTACGCTGAGAGGGAAATAACCCCTCTTCCCATCCAGGCAAGAACACATGATCAAATTCCAAACCCTTGGCACCATGCAATGTCATGAGGGTCACAAACTCACCCTCATTATTTCCTTGATTTTCTAATACAAGCGCAACATGCTCCAGAAATTCTGGCAGTGACCCATATTCCTGCATACCCCCAACAAGCTCTTTTAAGTTCTCAACCCGCCCTAGCGCTTCCGGAGTTTTATCATCCTTCCACATCTGCATATAACCAGACTCTTCCAAAATTTGACCCGCGAGCTCCGCATGGTTCATCGAGTCAAGAAGAGAGCGCCAACGATCAAAATCATCGAGCAGCTTCATCAACGTGCCACGCATTTTCGGTTTAATTTCGTCCGTTTGCGTCAGATCCATTATCGCTCCATTCAGGCTAATCCCTTTAGACCGCGCATAAGCATATAACGTGTTCAGTGTCGCACCACCAATTCCGCGCCTTGGAGTATTGATAATGCGCTCAAACGCCAGATCATCAGCACATTGAGATACAACCCTAAAATAAGCCAGCGCGTCTCGAATTTCCATCCTCTCATAGAATCGAGGCCCCCCAATCACCTTATACGCAAGCCCTAACTTGATGAACCGCTCCTCAAATTCACGCGTCTGAAACCCAGTTCGAACCAAAACTGCCGTATCACGGAGTGACACGTTCTTGCGTTGCAACTGCTCTATCTCTTCACCGACCCAACGTGCCTCCGCTTCACCATCCCAAAGACCGCAGAGCTTAATCGGCTCACCATCCCCTTGATCAGACCAAAGCGTTTTTCCCAGACGTGAGCCGTTATTCTCAATAATTGCACCAGAGGCCTTAAGGATCGTATTCGTGGAACGATAATTCTGCTCCAAACGAATAACAGTTGCATCACTAAAATCTTTCTCAAATTTCAGGATATTACCGACCTCCGCGCCGCGCCAACCATAAATAGATTGATCATCATCCCCAACACAGCATATATTGCTATGCCCCTGTGCAAGCAACCGAAGCCATAAATATTGCGCAACATTCGTATCCTGATACTCATCCACCAAGATATAGCGAAAACGATTATGATACTCATCAAGCACATGCTTGTTAGCAGGGTCTTTCATAATTGTGATCATATGCAATGTTAAGTCACCAAAATCACAGGCATTAACCGCACGCAAACGCTCTTGATAGCGTGCATAAAGCATCGGCATTTTTCCATCCGCTATATCACTCATATCATCAGAAGAAACTTGCGAAGGTGTTAAACCGCGGTCTTTCCAGCGATTAATAAAACCAATACACGCCTTAGGCACCCATTTCTTAACATCAATCCCCTGCACGTCCATAACTTGCTTAAGCAAACGCACCTGATCATCAGTATCCAAAATGGTGAAATTACTGCCAAGCCCCACAAGATTAGAATTCCGCCGCAGCATTCTTGCAGCAAGAGAGTGAAACGTCCCAAGCCACCAGCCCTCAACAGGTTGCCCTCCCATCATCGCTGAAATACGCTCCTTCATCTCTAAAGCAGCCTTATTCGTAAACGTCACCGCCAAAATTTGTGAAGGATAGGCCTTCCCAGTATGCAACAAATGTGTAAGGCGCGTCGTAAGAACGCGGGTTTTACCCGTCCCTGCTCCCGCCAAAACCAGAACAGGCCCATCCAAAGCTTCAACAGCCTGTTTTTGCGCCGCATTTAAACCAGTTAAATAATCAGGAACTTGCGCCCCATTTTCTTCAATATCATAGAGATTCTGCATATCTGCAGAGTAAAGCGACGACTCAAAATTGGCAAGGAAACTTTAGCCAGACGTGACCATATTACGGCCCTTACTTTTTGATTTATAAAGCGCTTGATCAGTGCGCTGTATCAAGGCATCAACATCTTCGCCCTTTAAATATTGCGCCACCCCGGCAGAAAGAGTGATTTTCGCAATTTTCTTACCAGTAACACGGTTAATCAGCTCTTTTTTTTCAACTTCGTGACGAAGTAATTCAGCAACCTTCACACCACCTTGAATATTCGTATCCGGAAGCAAAATCGCAAACTCTTCTCCGCCATAACGCGAAGCCATATCACGCCCTTTAACACCATCCTTCAACGTACGAGAGACAAGCTTCAAAACCTGATCACCCACCTGATGGCCAAACGTGTCATTAAAATCTTTAAATTTATCAATATCCATCATAATAAACGTAAATGTATGTGTACCGTCTTGCTTACACATTTCAACAAGCCGGTATACCTCTTGATCAAAAGCTTTCCGGTTCGACAAACCTGTCAAATCATCCGTTAATGCCTCACGGCGTGCCACCTCAAGGTCACGACGCATATCTTCCATGGCGCGTGTGGAATTTTCGAGCATGTCTTCAAGCTGCTTATTTTGAACAAGCATCCCCTTAGTTTCGCCCAAAACATTTGAAAGAACAGATTGAACCTCTTCCCGCTCCTTATCAGCAGAGGCAACAAGTGTCTCCTGCGCCCTTTCTAAGGTTCCAGAATAGTCCATCGCATGCTGCTTAACTGACGCAACAGTATGATTAACGGTATCAATGGTTTTCTTAATCTGATCACCTGCCGCACGAACTGTTTTTTCTTCGCGCTGCGTACTCAAAAACTCTTGAAACAAAGCATAACAATCATTATCGCTAATTTTTTCGCCATTTTGGCGCAGTATACTATCAACCGCGCGCGTTAATTCTGGATCAGAAAGAGAGTAATAAATAAACCACAACTCATAATTCTCTGGCGTAGGAAAAAGCTTAGCCTCCGCAATTTTCTTGAGGGCTAAATCAGCAAATTCTTGCGCTTTTTCTGCAGAATGAAAATAAGACAAGTTCAACTCTTACTACTTATAATTAGATAATTTATAACTCAGACAAAGTCAAAAAGAAAGCAGGATGTGATTTAAAGTGAGATATTAAGCGGAAGCACGACCAAACGTAAACTCATTCGCCATATCCGCACTTAGAAGGCGCCGAACATCATATTCATTTGCAAGGGTTGCATCAAAGTGAGAAGAATGAGCGCGAGCATCAATATTAACATCAGACGCCACAACTTTTACACCTGATAACTGTGCAACCGAATCCCCTGCAAGGGCCGTATCAGGAGCGCTATCCTTCACCCCCGCGGTAACAACAGGGTCATCAATCACTTGCGCACCGTCAATAATACCGCGCATCGCCTGATTACCACTATTCGCAGAATGCTCCATCTTGGCATAAGTGGCATGATCACCATAATGATTCGCTGCGTATATATGATTACTCTCAACACCAGCAAGCTGATGTTCCATAGTCTCAAGAGCATCCAATTCAGGTTGTCCTTCACCTTCTGGATGAGCCAAAAGAAGCTCTTGAATGTCATCAATTTCCATCGCCGCCCAATTAGCCCCGCTGGTTTCAGGAGCAACAGCCGCCTCAGCTATTCCACCAACCTCCGCACGCGTATCTTGATTCTGCGCAGGTGGACTTTTCAATCTCTCTTCCATAGCTATAAGGATTCGTTTTTGATCTTCAGCGGGCAACTGCTTATCCTGCTTACTCATCTCAGTATTCACATAGACTGCTTTAAACGCAGTCGCCATCGTCCCGCCGCCAAACGCAGTCTCGCTGGCAACGTAGGCAATCGCACCACCCTTACCTGTTCCAGCATTCCCAATCATTGTCTCAGCGGCCATATCGGTATCAATCCCTAATTCTTTCGTTACGCCCTCAAACGCCGCAAGTGCTTCTTGACGTGCTGCTTTGAAATCTTCTTTAAAATTCTTTTTCGCATCTTGTACATCCGCCTGCGCACCCATACGCTGATATGAAACCTTTGCTCCATCTTTTATCACTTGACTGGAATCACGTTTCATCCCATCGGCACCACCGCTGATAGACGCAGTATACGCACCCGCTTTTGTTTTATCTGCAAACAAAGTTCCCATTAAAGTCGTCTGACGCGTATTACCGTTAATCAAAGACGCCGTAAAACTCTGCTGCTGCTCATAAGGGTTGATTGCACTGGGAACAGTATTAAAATTTGCCGACGGACTAAGCGTATCAAAAGCGCGCATGTAATCACTACGTCCCCAGACATCACCATTCTTACTAATTTTAAGAATATCCATGAAATCGCCACGTCTCATCACATCTCCACCACCGCTACCCTTAGCACTGCTGGAACGACCATAACCTGTTTCTGGAATAACACTTAAAGCCATATAACAAACCTTACTTTCTTTTATGCTAAATTATAGCCTAAAACGCAGGCATAACGCAAATAAATTGAGGCTTTTTTATGAACCCATCACGAACTAAGCGCAAAACGCCTATAACTAAGGGCTTCGGCGATATCTGCCTTGCATAAGGCCTCCGCCCCCCCGTTCATATCCGCAATCGTCCGCGCAACCCGTAAAATACGATAATAGCCCCGCGCAGACATCTTGGCCTGCTCCACCGATTTCGTCAAAATCGCCTGCGTCTCAGAATCCATTTTCGTTATATCTTCCAAAGCCTTACCCTGTACGTGTGCATTGATTTTCATATCACTATCACCATAACGCGCCGCTTGGATTTGACGCGCTTTATCCACACGTACAGCCACCGATTTTGATGATTCTCCGCTCGGCGCACTCTGTAAATCGTTGACAGAAACAGGCGGCACATCAACATGAATATCAATGCGGTCCATCAACGGCCCCGAAATTTTAGATTGATAATCCGCTCCGCATCGCGGCGCTTTGGTGCATTCCATATCAATATCACCCAAATACCCGCACCGACACGGGTTCATCGCCGCCACCAACTGAAACCGTGCAGGGTATTTCACATGCGCATTCGCCCGCGCCACCAAGGCATTACCCGTCTCCATGGGCTGGCGCAACGCTTCAAGCGTCGATCTTGCAAATTCAGGCAACTCATCCAAAAATAAAACCCCATGATGCGCAAGACTTATCTCACCCGGCTTAATCTTCTGCCCACCCCCTATGAGTGCGGGCTGTGAGGCCGATTGATGCGGGCTACGAAACGGACGCGTCTTTATAAGGCCTCCCTCCGGCAACTCCCCCGCAAGCGAATGCACCATCGACAGCTCTAGCGCCTCCTTAGGCGATAAATCTGGCAAAATCCCCGGCAAACAGCTCGCAAGCATCGACTTACCACTCCCCGGCGGTCCAACCATCAACATATTATGCCCACCCGCCGCGGCAATCTCTAGGGCACGTTTAGCACTCTCCTGCCCCTTAACCGACGCCAAATCAGGGATAAAATCTGTATTATCATTGGCCAAAACCGCCTCTGGCCGCGAAAGCACCTGCGTGCCTTTAATATGATTAATAAGTTGAAGCAAATCATTCGGCGCAAGAATATCAACATCCCCCGCCCATGCGGCCTCTGACCCGCACGCCTTGGGACAAATCAACCGCCAGCCCATCTCCCCCGCATGCATCGCCGCCGGTAAAACGCCAGACACGGCGCGAATTCCTGCATCAAGCGAAAGCTCACCCAACACCACATATTCCGAGAGCTCTTCCTTCGGCAAAACACCCATTGCCCCCAAAACACCGAGCGCAATCGGCAAATCAAAATGGCTTCCCTCCTTCGATAAATCAGCAGGCGCCATATTGACCGTGAGCCGTTTCGGCGGCAACGACAATCCAAGCGCATGCAAAGCCGCCCGCACCCGCTCCTTACTCTCCGCCACCGCCTTATCAGGAAGCCCAACTATATTAAACGCCGGCAACCCATTCGAAAGCTGCACCTGTAC
>CAYGSA010000038.1:9875-14912 GCA_964352375.1 uncultured Micavibrio sp. | reverse complement strand
CATAATAATCTAGTTTTTTATGCTGGTCAAATCTAGATAATTGAAATAAAACAAATTCATGACAAAAGAGAATTCAAATCAAATGTGGGGTGGACGTTTTGAAGAGCGCCCTTCGGATATAATGGAACAGATCAATGCCTCGATTGGTATTGATAAGCGTTTATGGCGTCAAGATATTCGCGGGAGCATTGCCCATGCCACGATGCTTTCTAAACAGGGGATTATTTCCAAAGACGAAGCCGTTGAGATCGTCAATGGTTTGAATGCTATTGCTGAAGAGATTAAAAGCGGCAAGTTTGAATTTAAGCCGAGCCTTGAAGACATTCATATGAACATCGAAGCGCGACTGAAAGAGATGATCGGCGATGTTGCGGGCAAGCTGCATACGGCGCGTTCGCGGAATGATCAAGTCGCGACTGATTTTAGAATGTGGGTACGAGATGCGATTGATGAGTGCGTTGCCTTGATTGAGGAGTTTCAGGACACTTTGAGCGATTTGGCGGAGCAGCATAAAGGCTCTATCATGCCAGGCTTTACGCACCTGCAAGCGGCGCAACCTATTACGCTCGCGGTTCACCTTGAGGCCTATGCCTGTATGATGAGCAGAGATAAGGCGCGCTTTAGTGATGCGCGTAAACGCGTGAACACTTGTCCGCTTGGCTCGGCGGCTTTGGCGGGAACGCCCTACCCGATTGATCGTGAATTCACGGCAGAAAAGCTTGGGTTTGATCGCCCGACGACCAATAGTTTGGATGGCGTTTCGGCGCGTGATTTTGCGAATGAGTTTTTATTTTGCTGTGCGCAGACAGGGCTTCACCTTTCACGCCTTGCGGAAGAGATTATTATTTGGGCTACGCCGCAATTTGGGTTTATCCAACTTAGTGATGCTTGGAGCACGGGCAGCAGCATCATGCCGCAGAAGAAAAATCCTGACGCGGCGGAATTGGTGCGCGGAAAAACTGGCCGTTTGAATGGCAACCTCATCGCTATGATGACCGTTCTCAAGGGCCTGCCGCTTGCGTATAATAAGGACCTGCAGGAAGATAAAGAGCCTGTTTTTGATAGTTTCGATACGATTGCTCTTTGTATTCAGGCGATGAAAGGGATGATGGAAAGTGCAACATTTAATCTTGATCGCATGCGCACCTCAGCGGAGATGGGATATACGACGGCTACGGCGCTGGCCGATTGGCTGGTGATGGAGCTGGGTTTGCCGTTCCGCGATGCGCACCACATTACGGGCGCAATTGTGAAGATGGCTGAAGGTAAGGGCTGTAAGCTGGATGAGCTTGACCTTTCTGATATGCAGGCGATTCATGCCGATATTAATGAGAGTATCTTTGAGGTTTTGAGCATTTAGTCTACATTAGGCCCCATGGGCCTGTCTACTTTTGATTCTATAGCCCTCTCAATTTTCTCTACTTTTTCTGCTTCCTCTAAAATTTCATCCAGTTTTTCTGACGCCAATACCAGAGCGTGTGTTAAAGGCGTTTCGGTTTCATCTTGATGCATATTGCCTATTTTGTCTTTTATGTCTTCGGCCCAGCTTAATACATCATAGGCTGACGATGAGAGGGGTTTATGCATCGCGCGAAGGATCTTTTGTGCGTCCGCTCCAAATTCATGTGAAATAAAACCCTTGGACTCTTCGATTGCTCGTTCAATTTCTTGTGTCATGTTCACCATACCACCCAACATGGTTATTGGTGCAACAAGCGCATTTTTAATGCGTGGGATTTCCATGACAGCCTGCATCCACATTCCACCTACTCCATCGGCGTAACGTTCTTTGGGTTGCATCTGGTAGAGTTCTAGCGGGTCTTCACCCTCAATATTTGGGGCAGTTTTTTTAACAAAATATGTGTTTGCGTTATAAGACAGGACAAGGCCTGTGTTAAATGCGTCAAGTTCTTCCATCTTTAAAGGGTCCTGAATAATTTTATGTGTATTTGCTCTACTGGCTTTTTCTTGTTCACGAAAATGGTCATATTCATGATTTGTCACATACATTAGTTGCCCACAAGTCCAGTTTATATAGGCACATTCACCCTCCTCTTGCAAAAGCACTATGTGTTTTGTTTCACCTTCTTCGGTTACTTCTGTTTTCGCCCTGCCTACGGCGTCATCAAGAACGGCTTGCCAGACTTCAGGGGCTTCTATGCCATCAAGCTGAGCGCGCACGCCAACATGGAAATTTGCGAAATCCAAAATTTCTTGTGCTTCCATAGAAAACCACTGCTCTTGACTGGTAAGATATCTGTCTAAAATCTCAGGGTTTGAAAAGACATATTCATGGAACTTTTGGATTTCTGTTTCTGCTTCGTCGCGGTAGATTTCGGGGAGCGTGAGATGTTTTCCGATGCGGGCGCGTTGTTTTTTTAGCTCATCTGTTTCTGCTGAGGACGAGGTCATCAGATAAAGTGCGCTTTGTTGGTCATCATTTAGAGTTATTCCCTCAGGAATATTTTCAAGTGTGAATTCGACTTGGTCATCAATCATTTCTTGCAGTCTGAGATTCTGCCTTTCCAATAAGATGTTTTGTTTTTCGACGTCTTCTTTAAATTCATGGGGCTTTGTTATATCGCCCATCATGACATCATAGACTGCTTGCGCGGTTTGTTCACTTAAGGCCTCTAAAGATGCGCCGCCCTGAATCTTTGAGAGCGTTTGTAACAATCTGGTGCGATCATTCACATAGCTCATCATAATAAAGCTCATATTTCTTTGGTGCCGGAATGCCTGTTTCTGATGTCCATCTTTTTCGCCTGTCGCATCATTGATCACAAGATTTAAAAGCCCTTGCTTCATTTCGTCTTCATGGCTTTGGCTGTTTAGAAAGTCTTCGGTTGTTTTTCCTGTGATGTCTTCCAGATGAACAAAATTGATGGCAAGTTGCGTCAGCAGTTCTTGCTGCCGATTATAGTTTTGGTCGCGCACAGCTATTGCAGCGTGTTTTGTTCTGGCTGGTTTCTGTTGTTCATCACCCTGTAAAAAATCGTCTGGCATTATTTTTCCGCTTTATTTTTAGCTAAGGCATATTACATATACCTTACAGTTCTGTGCAAGTTTTTATATGGGTTCTTGCTGCGGGGGGCTGATTATGCTCTTCTTATTTTATGAGTGATGTATTTCTATCGGTCAAAGACCTTCATGTGAATTTTAAGACGTCCAATGACAGTTTTCATGCTGTTCGGGGGGTGAGTTTTGATATCCATAAAGGGCAGACAGTGGCTTTGGTGGGGGAATCAGGCTCTGGAAAATCTGTGACGGCTCTTTCGATTATCAAGCTTTTGGGGGGAAGTGCCACTCACCGTGAAGGGTCGTCAATTGTTTTTGAAGGACGCGACCTGATTACCCTGAGCGAAAAAAATATGCGTTCTATTCGCGGGCAAGAGATCGGGATGATTTTTCAAGAGCCGCAGACGGCGCTTAACCCGCTCCATACGATTGAAAAGCAAATTTCTGAGGTTTTGAAAATTCATCAAGGGATGGGAGCGAAAAAGGCGAAAGCTCGTGTTCTGGAGTTGCTTGATCTTGTTGGTCTTTCAAAAATGAAAGAGCGGTTGAATGCCTATCCGCATGAACTCTCGGGGGGGCAAAGGCAACGCGTTATGATTGCTATGGCACTTGCGAATAATCCTGAGCTGTTGATTGCCGATGAGCCGACGACTGCGCTGGATGTAACGATACAGGCGCAGATTTTGGAATTGCTCAAGGATTTACAAGATAAGCTGGGGATGGCTATACTCCTGATTACTCACGATCTTTCTATCGTTGAAAAGATGGCGGATTACGTCTGTGTGATGCAAAATGGCGAGATGGTAGAGCAGAATAATGCGAAGACATTATTTGCTAAGCCGCAGCATGACTATACGAAGATGTTGCTTGATACGCGGCCTCGCGGGTCTGTCGCCCCGTTCCAGAACGATGCGCCGGTTGTCATACAAGGGACGAGCCTTAAAGTTCATTTCCCTAAAACCAAAGGTTTCTTTGGTGATGTTACAAGTGTTGTGAAGGCCGTGGATCAAATTAGCCTTACAATCAAGCGCGGTGAAACTTTGGGCGTTGTCGGCGAATCTGGCTCGGGGAAAAGCACGCTTGGACTTGCGGCTCTTAGGCTTTTGAATTGTGAGGGACGTTTATTTTTTGATAAGTTAGATATTTCTAACTTTAACAGTAAAAAGATGCGACCTCTGCGCAGAAAAATGCAAATTGTGTTTCAAGATCCGTTTGCATCACTTTCACCGCGGATGAGTGTTGCGCAGATTATTGGCGAGGGGCTTAAGCTCCATCGCTCTGATTTGAGTGATGAAGAACGCGATGCTCTGATTGTGCAATCTCTTGAGGAAGTGCGTATGGACCCAGCGACCAAAGATCGATATCCGCATGAATTTTCAGGAGGGCAACGTCAACGCATTGCGATTGCCCGGGCTATGGTTCTTGCGCCTGAGTTTGTCGTTTTGGACGAGCCGACGAGCGCACTGGATGTTTCTGTGCAGGCGGAGATCGTTGATTTGCTGCGTGACTTGCAGACAAAGCATAATTTATCATACATGTTTATTAGCCATGATTTGCGGGTTGTTAGGGCTATGAGTCATTCTTTGCTGGTTATGAAAGACGGGAAAGTCATCGAACATGGTGCGGCACAAAATGTGTTTGAGAACCCGCAGGAAGATTACACCAAGGCGCTTTTCGATGCGGCTATGAATTTGAAGGCGCGAAAAATTGCATAAATTATACTTTTCCTTTGCAATGCAAGTATTGTTCGTGTTAACACTCCTCCAACGTTTTTGACGTAAACTTAAAACTTAAACCTAATTAGAAAGAGGTGAACACTGTGGTCAGTGTCAACGTAAGAGATAACAATGTCGATCAAGCTTTGCGCGTTTTGAAGAAAAAAATGCAGCGCGAGGGTATCTTCCGCGAAATGAAGCTTCGTCGTCATTACGAAAAACCATCTGAGAAAAAAGCACGCGAAGATGCCGAAGCAATTCGACGTAGTCGCAAGATGGATCGTAAACGCCGTGAGCGCGACGG
>CAYGSA010000038.1:2546-9775 GCA_964352375.1 uncultured Micavibrio sp. | reverse complement strand
CCGAAGCAATTCGACGTAGTCGCAAGATGGATCGTAAACGCCGTGAGCGCGACGGGTATTAAACCCCGTAATACATAGGAAATCATAGACTGCTGCTTTTTGTGCAGCAGTTTTTTTTATGGCTTCTTTCCTCTAATGTGTTAGACTTATGCTATATTTCCTAATAATGAAATTTTGATTATGATGCTTTTTATGAGACATTTTGTACTTATCGCCCTAATTACAATTTTTTTAGCTTCCAGCTCTTTTGCGCAGGGCGCAAAGGACAATGATGGAGGGCTTGTTGATTGGGAACTTCACAGGTCAGTAACAGGTTCATTCGATGTCAAATTCCCCCAAAAATATAAATATAACATATTTCCTTTTCTGTTTAATGAGGAGACCATAGCATTTTCTGGGCAAATTTTATCTTCTCTGGACGGCTCTCCCAATGGGAGCGATACGAGCATTCTAGTTAAAACTCTTCAAACTTTTGGTGAGCCGCTTACAGGACGGCAGGTCAAAAGAATATTAGAAAGAGAAGCTAATAAATACGAGGCTTCTGTTAAGGGTATTGATGGTAGAGTTATGTCCAACGAAGACTTTGAAGAGAATGGGGCCTATGGCAAGAATATCTATATAACCTATACTGATAACGATGAAAAGTTTGGACTTAGAATTAGGATATATGTCACAAACTATAGTAAAATCGAACAGGTTTTAACCGGACCTTCTAAAATAATGTACTCTTTCAGAGCTGAGGACTTTTTTAATTCTCTGTCTGCACATAAAGGCATTACTAAATATGAAGGGGATAAACCAATCGGCACAGGTTGGATAAAATATCCATCAAAAAATAATGTTTTTACTGTTGCCCTCCCGCCTCAAAATTCTGATTTTACCCCAAGATTGCCTGAGTTTTCAGTGTCCGGCACAAAAGATTCAATAAAATTTGAGATTGTCGATCCTGTTATTGAGGAAAGCATTTATTATAATGTTTATTCCTATAAAATGGGAAGGTCGGTCAATTATGGTGATGTAAAATCCATTATGTTCTCAAACCATATATCTCGTTTTGTGGGCAACGCTTCCATCAATAACCTGGATACTGAGAATAGCAAACAAGATGTCTTCAATGTTATGAAAACACGCTTAGTTATTACGCCTATCAAACAATTTCCGCATGTCAATGTCGTTGTTCTTGAGGCTCTATATTATGAAGATACTATTATTATTAAGGAATATCTCTCTAATGCTTCACACTCTTTATCTGGCCTGCATAGCACACTTTTTAAGCTTACTGAGTTTCATCCTGACAAATTTTCATCGAGTGTAAGTACCGAATAACTTTTTTTGAAGCCATTTGACTTCATCTAAAGACAAGTGAGATTTTAGAATGTCAAATGTTTCTTGATTATATTGTTTTAACCACTGCTTTTCATCTTCGTTCAAAAGCTGCTCGTCGATCAGGCTTGTCTCGTATGGAGCGCGGGTTACAGTTTCGAAACCTAGCTTACCGCCCTCTTCCCACGCTAGAATAAGGTTTTCGATTCGGATGCCGTACTCGTCTGTTTTGTAATAGCCTGGTTCGTTGGATATAAGCATGCCTGCTTCTATGGCGTCTTCACCGCTGGGGTGGATTGTTGCAGCCTGTTCATGGACACATAAGTAACAGCCAACACCGTGGCCAGTGCCATGGACGTAATTGAGGCCAGCTTCTTTGAGGGGTGCGCGGGCGAGATCGTCGATTTCTTTTCCTGTTGTGCCTTTTGCAAATTTTGCAGATGCAACGCAGATGTGACCTTTTAGAACGCGGGTATAGTTTTCTTTCATTTCCTGTGTTGGCGCGCCGATGGCGATGGTGCGGGTGATGTCTGTTGTTCCCCAGCGATATTGTCCGCCGCTGTCGATGAGGAGTAAGGAATCGCCCTCAATGGCTTTGTTCGTTTTTTCTGTGGCGCGGTAATGGACGATGGCTCCGTTTTCTGCGAAACCTGCGATGGTCGAGAAGCTAGGGCCTAAATAGTCAGGGCCTTCGCGGCGAAAAGATTCTAGTTTTTGTTCCACGGAGAGTTCCGTCATCGGCTCGTCTGTTTCTTCGATCCATTTTAGGAATTTCGTGACCGCAATACCGTCTTGGATGTGCGCTTTGCAGATGACATCTTGTTCCTGCAGTGTTTTGATAGATTTTGGGTGCGTGCATGGATCGGTAACGTCCGTGACTTTGAATTGGTCAAACCAGATCGGCGCGGTTTTAGGATCTCGGGCGATTATCACCTCTTTTAGGCGTTCCGCTATTTTGTTTCTTTTAAAAAAGCGCACATCATCGCCGAGATTTAAATGCGATGTGTCGTTATCCAGGAACCAATCGAGGCTGCCGTCTTTGTACAGAAGCGCATAGGAATGGATAAGTGGGGAGAAGTCGATGTCTTTGCCGCGCATGTTTAACAGCCAGCAAATTGAATCCCCTGTGGTGATGAGCTGTGCATCCGCTTTAATGTTTTTTGCGATCTCTGCGCGCTTTTGCGCTGATGTTTTTCCAGCGATTTCATCAGGGAAAATGGTGATTGCTGCTTTAGGTTTTGAAGGCTGGTCATGCCAAATGGCATCAACTGGGTTATCGATTTGTACCAGTTCCATATCAGGCGCGTGATGTTTTATTTTCTCGATCTGCGCGGGGGTCATGAGCAATGAATCATAGCCGATTTTTGCGTCCGCCTCTATGTTTTCGACAAGCCATTTCCCTATCGGGTTTGCGAGGCTGTCGGCACGTTTGTAAAAATCGTAGGGTACTTGTTGTTCAAGTTGTAGAGTGTAGCGCCCATCACTCATGATGACGGCTTTGTCATTTGTTATAATTGCAAGGCCTGCGCTTCCTGTAAACCCCGTGAGCCATTCTAAGCGTTCAGCGTAAGCCGCAATAAACTCGCCTTGAAATTCGTCTGTGCGGGGGAGAATAAAACCATCGCATCCACTTTTTGCGATTTGTTGGCGTAATTGTTCAAGTCGTCCTTGATATGTAGTAGTGTTTTCTGGCATGTTAAGATCTTACTGTAATAAATTGATACTCTTAAGATAAAGCTTTGGCCATGAAAAAGACAGCGCATATTATTGTTTTCGGCAACGAAAAAGGCGGATCTGGTAAATCGACCAGTTGTATGCATACCGCCATTGCTTTGCAGCGTTTAGGATATCGTGTTGGAACGATTGACCTTGATGCGCGTCAGGGTACGTTAACGCGCTACCTCAGCAACCGTTTTGAATTTATTACGCGTAATCATGAACATCTCCCCAGCCCAGCGCATATGGCTATTGAGAAGAGCCAGAAAGAAAGCGTTTCCGAGCAGCGCATGGAGGAGGAAAGTTTCCTTTTGATGGCACTGGATGAGCTAAACCGCGTTTGTGATTTCATTGTGATCGATACGCCCGGAACGGATAGCTTTATGAGCCGCCTTGCGCATTCTTACGCTGATACGCTTATTACACCTATGAATGACAGTTTTATTGATCTGGATTTGCTGGCTGATATCGAGATGAAGAGCCATCAGATTTTAGGGCCTTCGATTTACTCTAATATGGTGAACGATCAGCGCAAGATTAAGCGCCTGCGCGATGGCACAGAGATTGACTGGATTGTCATGCGCAATCGCGTGCCTCACCTCAGCACCAATAACAATAAAATTATTGCAGGATTATTAGATGAAATTTCTCGGCTTGCAAAGTTTCGTCTTACGCCCGGTTTTGGCGAACGTGTTGTGTTTAAGGAAATGTTCCTTAAGGGTCTTACTCTGCTTGATTTGAAAGAAGATCAAAATGGTGGCCTGACTATGTCGCAAATTGCTGCGCGCCAAGAGGTTCGTACATTGATCAAAGCGATTGGGCCGGAGGCCATTAAAGGGCATGTTGTGCCGCCTGAAACACAAAAGAAGAGCGCATAATTCGTGGTTTATATTGCTCTAGCACTTGGATTTGTTGTTGGTGGGTATGCATTAACGCGCTTTTTCCTAAAGGCCAACCCGAATCAGATTAAAGATGTACTGTTCATTCTGGTTCTTATTGCCTATGTTTTTGTTCTTCTATTTTTTGCACTTACTGGGCGTATCCTTATTGCGATTGTCCTTCTCATTCCTGCGGTGTTTTTTCTTGCAAAAACCTTTATACAAAAAAAGAAAAACAAGTTACCCCCTCCCGATGACGAGAATTAAAAAACATCTCTTTTCTTGCAATGCACAATGAAATGTGGCACTGATTTGTGCATATTTTAATGAGTGAAAGTAATATTATTATGAGTAAAATCAAACCTGTTCGCAAAGCGGTCTTCCCTGTTGCGGGGCTTGGAACGCGGTTTCTTCCTGCTACTAAATGCATGCCGAAAGAAATGCTACCAATCAATGACCGTCCACTAATTCAGCATGTTTTTGAAGAGGCGCGCGAGGCGGGTATTGAAGAATTCATTTTTGTCACCGGTCGTCATAAGAATATGCTTGAAGAGCATTTTGATTATCAGCCTGAGCTTGAGAAAACACTAGAATCTCGCGGCAAAACAGACATGCTTGAGAAGGTTCGCGACTCAGAAATCCCTGCAGGTAAATTATTCCTAACCCGTCAACCTAAGCCTCTTGGACTAGGTCACGCGGTTTGGTGTGCATCTAAGCTTATTGGTGATGAGCCGTTTGCAATTTTGCTGCCTGATGTTTTGATGAAAGGCCCTGAAGCGTGCCTTAAACAGATGGTTGCTGTTTACAACGAAAAAGGCGGGAACGTGATTGCCGTTGAAGAAGTGCCTGATGAAGAGGCGCATAAATATGGAATTTTGGATACAGTCGATACAAGCGCAGATATCATGCCAGTGCGCAGCCTTGTTGAAAAACCCGATGCAGGGACGCAGCCCTCTAACCTTTCTGTGGTTGGGCGTTACATCCTGCAGCCTGAAATTTTTGATCACCTTAGCGTTTTTGAAACAGGCGCAGGTGGTGAAATTCAACTGACTGATGCCATGATCAAATTGATTGGTGACACCGAATTTAATGCAATGCGGTTCTCTGGCAAGAGTTACGATTGCGGAAGCCGTTTAGGCTTTATTGAAGCCAATATTGCGTGGGGGCTTTCTGATCCAGAAATTGGGGACGGCGTTCGCGAACTTTTAGAAGGATATAAATCATGAGTGCTTATACATTTGATCCAACAATTTTACGTGAATATGATATTCGCGGGCAGATTGGCAAGAATTTATCCGAGGAGGATGCATATGCTTTAGGGCGCGCCTTTGGAACGTATATTGCGGCGGAGATGCCTGATCAAGATAAGCATACAGTTTGCGTTGGATATGATGGTCGACTCAGCTCCCCTGCCCTTTCTGGGCGTTTGATTGATGGGCTTAAAGAATCTGGGATGGATGTTATTTCTGTTGGGCTTGGGCCGACGCCGATGCTGTATTTTTCGGTAAAGCATCTTAAGGCTGATGCAGGTATTATGGTGACAGGGTCGCATAACCCATCTGATTATAACGGGTTTAAGATGACGTCTAACGCGGCGCCGATTTTTGGTGATGTCATCCAGCATATCGGCAAGATTTCTGCTTCTGGTGATCTGCGTGAGGGTAATGGTTCTTCGCGTGAATATGACATAAAAGAAGAATATGTTGACCGCCTAATCCAAGATTTAGATTTAGACCGTGATATGACTATATCTTGGGATGCTGGTAACGGCGCGGCGGGAGAGATTTTGCAAATGCTTGTAAAACGCATTCCGGGGGAGCATCATCTTTTGTTCGAAGATATTGATGGGACTTTCCCGAACCACCACCCCGACCCAACAGTTGATAAGAACCTCGTTGATTTACAAAAACTTGTTGCGGAAACAAATTCTGATCTCGGTATCGCTTTTGATGGTGATGGTGACCGCATCGGCGTTGTTGATGAAAACGGCGATGTTTTACGTTGTGATATTTTGATGACAATTTATGCGCGTGATGTTTTACAGACTCATCCCGGTGCGTCGATCATTGGTGATGTCAAATGTTCGGGTGTGATGTTTGATGAGATCAACAAGATGGGCGGCAAGGCCGTGATGTGGAAGACTGGACATTCGCTTGTGAAGGATAAAATGCGCGAGCTTAATTCTCCGCTTGCGGGTGAGCTGAGCGGTCATATTTTCTTTGCCGATAAATATTACGGTTTCGATGATGCGCTCTATTGCGCGATCCGTTTGCTTAATCCGCTGTCTAAGGCAGAGGGAGGGCTTTCGACGCTGACGGCGCATTTGCCGAAGATGTTTAACACGCCTGAACTGCGCATTGATGTTGAAGAATCAGAGAAGTTTGGCCTTGTCCCGCAGGTTCTTGAGAGCCTGAAGCAGCAAGCCAACGATAACGCCGAGCTGGATGATATTGATGGTGTTCGTGTCTCTACGCCTGATGGCTGGTGGTTGCTTCGTCCGTCAAACACACAAGATGTTCTTGTCGCGCGCGTTGAGGCGAACAGCCAGGAGGCTCTGGATAAACTGAAGACGATGGTTGATACAGAGGTGCAAAAACTGGGCTATACGATATCCTATTAAGGTCGAATCACCTTGGGTTAGGATTATCGTTTATGGATCAGACAGACACTGTTCGCTTGCTTGAACTTCTTTCTTCTAAAATTTGTCATGACCTGATCAGCCCTGTTGGCGCAGTGTCTAATGGTGTTGAAATTCTGGAAGAAATGGGCGCGGATGATGATGTTACACAGCTCATTGCCTTTAGTGCGTTACAGGCCAATGCAAAGCTCAAGGTTCTACGTATGGCTTATGGTTTGGGCGGCGCGGATGAGAGTATCAAGCCTGAAGATGTGCATAGCGCGTTTGGTGATTTTATTGCGGGTGACAGCCGTATTACCCAAAATTGGGACCCCTATGCAGACCTTGGTATTCCAAATCAAATTGGCTTAGCGAAAGTTCTCATCTGTTGCCTCGTCTTGACAAGTGAAGCCTTGCCAAAGGGTGGAGAGGTTTCTGTGGCAGCAAATAGCGTCAGAGATTCGCTTCTTATCACCGGATCTGGCGATAATGCAGGCTTACGCGAGGGGTTTCTTGACGCCTTAGAGAACAAGATGTCCATCGTAAATCTAGATAATAAATATGTTCACGCTTACTTTACTGGACTGTTTGCAAAGCAGTATGTATTCGAAATATCCGTGGATGAAACTCAGGATGGCTTTATTCTCTTGAGATTAAAACCATCTCATGTATCCTGAATGTTAGTTGTATCGGTT
>CAYGSA010000038.1:0-2536 GCA_964352375.1 uncultured Micavibrio sp. | reverse complement strand
GTTTTTCTGCGTACTTTTCTAATAAACTAATAATTTTAAGGTTGGGCATGCTGTGCTCCCCCGATTTATAATATGAGAGGCACATCATGGATGATCTTATAGTCGAGTTTCTGACCGAAACAAATGAAAGCCTTGAAGAGCTTGATCTAGATCTGGTTAATCTTGAGCAAAATCCTAATGATAAAGATCTTTTGGGGAAGATTTTTCGTCTGATGCATACCATAAAGGGGACGTGTGGATTTCTTAGTCTTCCGCGCCTTGAGAAGGTTGCTCACCATGCTGAGAATGTTTTGGGTAAATTCCGTGATGGTGAGTTGGAGGTTATACCTGAGTATGTGACTCTGATTTTTGAATCTATTGACCGTATTAAATATATTGTTGGTGAAATAGAGGGAACTGGATCTGAGCCTACGGGCAGTGATGCTGATATTATTGCAAAGCTTGATGCCGCGTTTGAAGGGAAAGTTCTTTCTGAAGATGAGGTGGCAGCGGTTGCTGGAGGTGATTCCGCTTCTGTGGCGGGCGCGCCTGTTGAGGATGCGTCTTCCGGGGAGTCTGTTGAGCAGGCGAGTGTTGAGGATGCTGCGTTGGTTATTGATATACAAGAGCGCGGGCTTGCCCCAGGCGATGCGACGATGGACGAGCTTGAGGCGGCCTTTGCTTCTGCACCAGGCATGGAGGGTATTGTCAATCCAGCCGATTTGGCCGCAGAAGAGCCTGCCACTGTTGCACAGGCTGCTCCGTCCCCGTCCTTACCCCCTAAAAATGAAGAAGCCGCCGTAGCGAAAGATAAGGGTGATGTAAAGAAAGTTGCGCAAACATTGCGCGTAAATGTTGATGTTCTTGAAGATCTTATGAATATGGTGTCAGAGCTTGTTTTGACTCGCAACCAATTGTTGCAGATTTTACGCGCCGAGGGTGAGACACCTTTTACAGGTCCATTGCAGCGCCTTAATCATGTTGTTTCTGACCTGCAAGAAGGTGTTATGAAGACCCGTATGCAGCCCATCGGCAATGCATGGTCAAAATTGCCACGGATTATTCGTGACTTGGCCATTGAGCTTGATAAGAAGATCGACCTTAAGATGGTTGGTGCGGATACAGAACTTGACCGTCAAGTTCTTGAAATGATTAAAGACCCACTGACACATATGGTTCGTAATTCCGGTGATCACGGGATTGAAAAGCCTGCTGATCGTGTTGCAGCCGGCAAGATTGAGACAGGGACTATTCTGCTCGAAGCATTCCACGAGGGTGGGCATATTATTATTAAAATCTCTGATGATGGTAAAGGTCTCGCTGTAGATAAAATTATTGCGAAAATCCTCTCTAATGGGCTTGCCACACAAGAAGAGTTGGATGAGATGTCTGAGCAGCAGATCCAACAGTTTATCTTTAAGGCCGGTTTCTCTACTGCTGAGGCTGTTACAGCGGTTTCCGGGCGCGGTGTGGGTATGGATGTTGTTCGTACAAATATCGAGAAAATTGGTGGCTCCGTTGAGTTAAAGTCTACAGAAGGTAAGGGCTCTGTCTTTACCATTAAAATTCCCCTTACTCTGGCGATTGTTTCTGCTCTTATTGTTGAATCTTCTGGTGAACGGTTCGCTATTCCCCAGCTTGCTGTGCGTGAACTTGTTATGGTTTCAGAGCATGGCGATACGCGCGTAGAATATATTAAAGGCTCCCCAGTATTCCGTCTGCGGGATCGCCTCCTCCCGCTTATTTCTCTGAGTGGCATTTTAGGATTGAGCGAAGATGATCCGATTTGCAATATCACCCCCCCTAAAGACAGGGCAGAAATTTCCGATCTAGCCATAGAGGCATTAGATGATGCGGGGTCTTCTGAACCTGAAGCAGCGCAAGAGAAGCCTGCGCGTAAAAATTTGTATCTTGTTATTGCGCAAGTTGGCGGTTACGAGTTTGGCATTATTGTTGATCGCGTCTTCGACACTGAAGAAATTGTTGTCAAGCCTGTGGCTAAAATCCTTAAGAATTTACAACTATTCTCTGGGAATACTATCCTTGGAGATGGCAGTGTTATTATGATTCTTGACCCTAATGGCATTGCAAATGCCTCTGGTAATTTAGATACAACAGAGACTCTAGATTCTGCCTCACAGCAGCTTCAACACACAGCAGATTCAAACAAGAAGACTTCTTTGCTCTTGTTCAAAGTGGGTGATAATACGCCAAAAGCAGTTCCATTGTCTTTGGTCGCTCGTCTTGAGAATGTCAAAATGGCAGACGTTGAGCACTCCAGTGGGCAGATGATGGTTCAGTATCGAAAAACTTTGATGCCGTTGATTCCGTTCAATAGTTCAGTTCAACTCAATGACGCTGATGATAAGCCTGTTCTTGTCTTTGCCGATAAAGTTCAGTCTATGGGTATTATTGTTGATGAAATTATTGATATCATAGAAGAACATATTGATGTTCAACTCAGTTCTACCCAGGCGGGGCTTATGGGGAGTGCCATTATAAATGGTCAGGCAACAGATGTTGTTAATATAGGCGATTTCCTGAATAACGTTAATAC
>CAYGSA010000037.1:0-15049 GCA_964352375.1 uncultured Micavibrio sp. | reverse complement strand
TGGCTCTTCCCGAACCACTCGGGAAGATACCGAAACTTTAATCCTTACACGCGGCGACGCTTTGGTGGGCGACAACCATTGTGCGGTATAGGTGTGATGTCCTTGATCGACTTGATTGTAAAGCCGATTGATTGCAGCGCACGAAGCGCTGACTCACGACCAGACCCCGGGCCTTTCACAAGAACGCTAAGTTCTTTCATGCCGTGTTCCTGTGCCTTTTTACCTGCATCTTCTGCTGCTAGCTGAGATGCGTAAGGTGTTGCCTTGCGTGAGCCTTTAAAGCCCATTGTCCCTGATGAAGACCATGATACCACGTTGCCCTGATCATCAGAGATCGTCACAAGTGTGTTGTTGAATGTCGAATTCACGTGTGCAATGCCGCTCACGATATTCTTTTTCTCTTTTTTCTTTGCTTTTGTCTTTGGCTTAGCCATAATTTTATTCCTTTGTACCAGATCCCTGCCTTCGCAGGGATAAATTCATCTACAAGTTTTGCTGATGCAAAACTCAGATATCATTTACTTCTTTTTACCAGCGATTGGTCTTGCAGGACCTTTACGCGTTCTTGCGTTCACGCGTGTGTTCTGGCCACGCACTGGTAAACCATTTCTGTGACGAAGACCGCGGTAACATTTCATGTCCATCAAGCGCTTGATGTTCATAGACACTTCACGACGAAGGTCCCCTTCAATTTTATATGGCCCTGAATCGATCTCTGCGCGGATTGCGTTGAGTGTGTCATCATCGGCCTGCCCCATGCGCATTTGCACATCGATTTTCAATTTTTCACAGATTTTGAATGCTGTTGTGTGACCAATGCCGTGAACATATGTTAGAGCGATTGGAATACGTTTGTTATCAGGTACGTTAACCCCGGCAATACGTGCCATATTTACTTCCTTTCAATTTTTACCGATCCGTTAAAATGCCATATGGCATCGCCGGATCGTAAACCAGTGCTTTTAGTAAGCTTGGCGGAATATAAGGATTATTGCGGGGTTGTCAATAAAATTTTAGGTGTTTGCGAGGATCGCGTTGATTTGGGCGGTGACTTCCTCAATTGATGCCATTCCGTCAACCTCGCGAAGAACGCCCTTTTTCTTGTAATAAGGCAGCAACGGCGCGGTTTGTGCGGTGTACACTTCGAGGCGGTTTTTAAGGACTTCTTCATTGTCATCGGTGCGCGCCCCGCCTGTTTCAGCCGCGCGGGATTTGATACGGTCAATGAGGATGTTATGATCTATATTCAGAACAATGACATGATCGATTTTACGGGCCATGTGAGAGAGCATTTCGTCTAAGGCCTCGGCTTGGGCGACTGTGCGCGGGAATCCATCAAGGATGAAGCCCTTTTCGCATTCAGGTTCTGCGATGCAATTTCCAATAAGTTCAATGATGATATCATCTGAAACAAGCTCTCCCGAATCCATTATGGCTTTCAGCGTTTTGCCAAGAGCAGATTCGCTGGCGACTTCAGCGCGGAGCATGTCACCTGTTGCAAGTTGCTTTATTTCATGCGCTGTTTGTATACGCTCTGCTTGTGTTCCCTTACCTGCGCCCGGTGGGCCAAACATAATGATATTCATGGTTTATCTCCAGTTCTATCTGCGGCGTCCGCGCAGTTTGGTTTTTTTCACAAGCCCTTCATATTGATGAGCAATAAGATGTGAATGAATTTGCGCCACAGTATCCATTGTTACGCTGACCACAATAAGCAAACTCGTTCCACCAAAATAGAAAGGCATGTTGGCTTTGGCAATCAAAAACTCTGGCAGCAAACAGATGAAGACAAGGTAAATTGCACCGACTGTACTGATGCGCGTTAGCACGTGGTCCAAGTAATCTGCCGTATTTTTACCGGGGCGAATACCAGGAATAAAGCCCCCATATTTGCGGAGAGTGTCAGCATTTTCTTCTGGATTAAATACAATGGCAGTATAGAAGAAACAGAAAAAGACAATCAGCGCACCATAAAGCAGCATGTATACAGGCTGCCCATGCGCTAAATTTATTTCCATCCACGATAAAAAGCCACTGTTAGCATCACCACCTGTAAAATTAATGACCGTCAGGGGGAGTAAAAGCAATGATGATGCAAAGATCGGAGGAATTACACCCGCAGTGTTCAGCTTTAGAGGGATATGGTTGGTTTGGCCCTGCTCCATCTTGTTGCCGACTTGACGCTTTGGATATTGCACGATCACGCGGCGTTGTGCGCGTTCCATGAAGACGATCAGAGCGATTACCCCAATGACCATCACAAACAGACCCAGTAAGAGTGCACCGCTTATGGCGCCTTGTGCAGAAAGCTCAAGAGTTGAGCCGATTGCGCGTGGAAGTTCGGCGACGATCCCCGCGAAAATGATGAGCGATATCCCGTTTCCAACACCACGGCTTGTGATTTGCTCACCCAGCCAGAGCAGGAACACTGTTCCGCCAACGAGGGTAATCACTGTGGATATGCGGAAAAAGAGGCCAGGATCGACAACAGCGGCTCCTGACTGACCTGACATTCCCTCTAACCCTACGGCGAGGCCATAAGCCTGAACTGTTGCCAGTAAAACCGTTAAGTAGCGCGTATATTGGTTGATTTTCATCCGGCCAATTTCGCCTTCTTTTTTAAGCTCTTCCAGGTGCTTTGACATCGCAGTTCCCAATTGCATGATAATAGACGCCGAAATATATGGCATGATGTTCAACGCAAAAATGGTCATACGCGAAAGCGCACCCCCAGAGAACATATTAAATGTATCAAGAATGCCGCCACCTTTTGTTGTTTGGGAGAAAATCTCGTTCCAAACAACGGGGTCGATACCCGGGACGGGAATATATGTCCCGATGCGGTACACAAGAAGCGCGCCGAGCACGAACAATATTCTATTTTTTAGTTCGGTTGCCTTTGCTAAAGATCCCCAATTTGCGTTTTTTGCAAGTTGCTCTACGGCTGATGCCATGTTCTTATTATTCCTTACTTAAATTGATCTGTGATTCATAAAGAAAAGCGGGCGGGCGCACAAGCCCCTTATTGGTCGTTGAGGCGTTTTTCCCACCTGTCACATTTATTCCATACACTCTGATATTCTTCAGACGAGTCGATTTCTGCTTGACGGTCAGCAACATCCTTCATGATTATTTCAAGATAAGATCTTAAATCCTCTCCGATTCTTTTTATTAAAATGTTCTTTTTTTCATTGGCTTCAGCCAGTGTCATAGGTGGCAATACTGGGACTTTCATTGATGTAAGACGCAAATGTTTTCTATATCCAGGTAAATACTGACTATGGGTTCTTTTAAGCGCTGCGACATGCTTTTCTTCGTGTCTGAGAACTGCATTATATTCACATGTACCGCGTCTGAAGTTTTTGGCTATATGCACTTTTGGCTTTGCGTAAAGGGTTGCCTTTATTCTTTCCAAATTGAGGCAATATAGGTTGCCTGATATTGGTTTGACGTCAAAATAAGCTTGAAACCTTGTGCCCACTTCTCCTCCCGCCAGTCCCATTACGAGGTTGTTGCCTGCGCGAGAATGAAGCCGTGTTAACTCTTCTGTGTTTAAAGAGCGCACGTACTTTGTTGATTCAATTTTATTGGCCAAGGATGTTGATGGCCTGTGGGGCTTACATATGCCTTGTGCATTTCCATTTAAAGGCGTGCCTAGACTTAGGAAAAATGTGATGCAGGCGAGCGTTTTACTCGTTCGGGTCATAGAATGTTTTCTTATTCTGCCTCTTTTCGCGCTCCTCACGTTCATTACAGCGGTCAATTTTTCTATTTGTGAAGGTATATTCTTGCGGGCTGTCAATCTTGCTTTGGAGCGCTTGCATCTCGCCTAAAGATTTGCGAACCTGTGTTCCAAACTCCTTGGAGAAATATTCTGTTATATGATTTTCCATTTCTTTCGCCCCTGCCTCATTCGAAACTGGGACAGAAATGGGGACGTTTCTAGCGATTCGACCAAGGAACGCGCCATATTGCTTTACGCTTTTATCATAATATTGGTAATGAACATCAAGGTGTCTTTTTTCATGTTCTAATATGATTTTGTATTCGCAGCTTTTTCTGCTGAAATCTTTTGGCATGACGACGCGCGGTGATGAAAGATAATAGACTTTAACCGCATCCAGCATGACGCAGAAACGACCATTGCCAATGTCTTTCGTGCTGAATTTATAGTATGGCTGGATACTAATTGGGTTTTGTACAAAGGCCAAAACACTGTGGGAATTGAGATAGTCGTTAATCCCGCTCAACGTACCGCGCATGAAGCTTGTTTTTTGGCGCTTGGCCTTGACCTCGGTTTTTACTTGATGGCGCGGACAGCGATCCGCTACAGCATATGATGGAGTCGCGTATATAAGAATAGTTCCTAAAATGAAGAGGGTAAGGTATAGTTTCTGATAGGAATTTTTCATTTTAACTCTCATAATTTTAAACCTTCTCTAATCTAGACGTTCCAATAAAATATGTCAAAACTAAAAAACCCCTGCGCGATGGCAGAGGCTTTAAACTTATTAGGATATAGGCTGCTTATTTTTTTGCTGCCGCTATTTTCTCTAGGCGAGACGGTCTCACTTTTTCTTCTGTTTTCTCACCACGCTTTTTAACGGGCGCAATGATTGTTTCGATAATCTCTATTTTACCGCCTGCTTTTTCGACTGCGGCTTGCGCACCCTTAGAGATTTTTGAAACCTTCAAGTTTACTTTTGCCGTTAACTCACCTGTTGCAAGGACCTTAACACCATCAAGTTTACGACGAATAACGCCTGCTTCAACGAGTGTGTCTTCATTAATCTCTTTTTTTGCATCCAGTTTTTTTGTATCGATTGCATGCTGAAGTTGAACAAGGGTCAGTTCTGCCAATTTTTTTGCGAATTTTTTATTGCTAAAACCGAACTTCGGCAAGCGTTGGTACAAAGGCATTTGACCGCCTTCAAAGCCCTTTATCGCCACACCCGAGCGTGATTTTTGACCTTTTTGACCAGAACCACAGGTTTTGCCTTTACCAGATCCTATACCACGCCCTACACGCGTGCGGTTCTTTGTAGAGCCTTTGTTTGGTGCGATTTCATTCAGTTTCATCGTTTTATTCCTTATATTAAGCAATTATGCTTCATTCTCAACTTTTACCAAATGGCTGACTTTATGGATCATACCACGCACTGATGGTGTATCTTCAAGCTCACGGCTTTTGTGCATTTTGTTCAGTCCAAGACCGATCAAAGTTGCGCGCTGATAAGCTTTGCGGCCAATTGGTGACCCAATTTGTGTCACAATCAAGGTTTTGCCAGATGGCTTCTTTTTGGCCGCTAGCTTCTTGGAGGCTTGATTTTGTGCTGGCGCTTCTTTTTTAGCGGCAGGTACTTTTTTGTCAGCTGTTTTTGGTACAGCTTTTTTTACTTCGGCCTTCTTTTCCGGAGCTTTTTTAGCTGGAGCTTTTTTCTTTTCGTCTGCCATGATCTTTACTACCTTTTTAAATTAGTCTTCTGATTCTGCTTCTACGACACCGCGTATCTCTTGTCTCTCACGATTTGAAACAACTTCACTTACTTTTTTGTTACGGCGCGATGCAACATCACGCGGGCTTTGTGTATTTTCAAGTGCGGCAAATGTTGCGTTAACCATGCTGTATGGGTTATTTGAACCGATTGCTTTTGCAACGATATCCTGAACGCCCATGGCTTCAAATACTGCACGCATAGGACCACCCGCGATAATTCCCTTACCAGGAGGCGCTGAGCGTAGGAACACTTTACCCGCCCCGTCTTTGCCGTGCACGTCATGATGCAAAGTGCGGCCTTCACGCAGAGGGACACGGATCATTTTACGTTTTGCTTGATCTGTGGCCTTCTTGATCGCTTCTGGGACTTCTTTTGCTTTACCATGACCATATCCAACGCGGCCTTTCCCGTCGCCCACGATGACGAGTGCGGCGAAACCAAAGCGACGTCCACCTTTTACAACTTTTGCAACGCGGTTAATTCCAACCAAACGCTCGATGAATTCTGGTTCATCATTCTCTGAAGAGAATTTCGGGTCTTGTGCTCGTGCCATTTCAGTTTAATCCTTTTCTTAAAATTCTAATCCGCCATCACGGGCGCCATCAGCCAATGCTTTTACGCGGCCATGGTAGAGATAACTTCCGCGATCAAATACAATCTTTGTCACTCCTGCTTTTTTTGCACGCTCTGCCACAAGTTTGCCAACTTCTGTTGCGGCTTCCTTGTTAGAGCCTGATTTAAGCTTTTCTTTTAAATCTTTATCCAATGTTGATGCGGCAGCGAGTGTCACACCTCTTAGGTCATCGATAACTTGCGCGTAAATCTGTTTTCCACTGCGGAAAACCGACAAACGTGGGCGAGTCTCACGAACACCAACACGAGAGATGTTAACGCGGCGGATTTTGCTGCGTGTTCTATATGTGCGGCGTTGCGCGGTATTTGTTTTAACGGATGCTGCTTTTGCCATCGTTTTGTTTCCTTATTTCTTCTTACCTTCTTTTCGCAAGATAAATTCATCTGCGTAGCGAATCCCTTTGCCTTTATATGGCTCGGGCTTTTTGAATTCGCGAATTTTTGCTGCAACTTGACCTACTGCTTGTTTGTCAATTCCAGAAATAGTGATCGCCGTTTGCTTTTCAACTTCCACTTTAATCCCTTGTGGGACTTCAAAGTGAACATCATGCGAAAAACCAAGCGCAAGAACCAAAGTAGATCCCTGCAAGTTTGCGCGATAACCAACGCCGTGAATTTCAAGCTTTTTTTCGTAGCCTTTGCTGACACCGATCACTGTATTATCAACAAGCGTGCGCATGGTTGGCCAAATTTGCTGTGCAAACCTAGAATTTGATTTTGGGGAAAGGCGAATTACTTTCACGCTTTTGCCATCATCATTTGCGACATCTTCGATCTTTGCGGAAACTTCATCGTGAAGCTTCATTTCAAGCTCTCCGAGTTTTCCTTTAGCTTTTAAGTCTTGTCCGTTCAGTTGTACTTCTACACCCTCTGGGATTGTGACTGGATTTTTACCAATACGTGACATTTTTATTCTTCCTTATTCCTATCAGCCCTAGAATACCTGACACAAAACTTCGCCGCCGACATTGGCTGCTTTTGCTTTGTAATCAGCCATCACGCCTTGCGGAGTGGAGACCACCAAAATTCCAAGGCCATTATAAAAACGTGGCATTGTTTTTACGTTTGAATACACGCGACACCCAGGTTTTGACACCCGGTCAATCTGACGAATAACACCGCGACCTTCCGAGTATTTCAACTGGATCATAAGATATTTCTTATTTCCATCGCGCTCCTCCACTTTAAAGCCACGGATAAAGCCTTCATCCTTCAGAACATTACAAACGTTCTCCCGAAGCTTAGAGTAAGGGCACTCAACTATTTCTTTTGAGGCTTGCTGACCGTTACGTACACGAGTTAGCATGTCACCGAGGGGATCACTCATTGTCATGTTATATCCTCCTTACCAGCTTGATTTCACAACACCCGGCAACTCACCACGAGATGCAAGGTCTCTTAGCGCAATGCGCGAGAGATTAAATTTACGATAATATGAACGCGGACGGCCTGTTAGGGCACAACGGTTACGCTTACGGGTTTTCGATCCGTTTGGCGACATTTCATCTAATTTCAAGACAGCCTGAAAACGTTCATCGGCAGGAATTGTTTGATCCTTGATGATCTTTTTCAATGCTGCGCGTTTTGCGGCGTCACGTTTGACGAGCTTTGTGCGCTTAACATCTCTTTCTATCATTGACACTTTTGCCATTTTTTCGTTCTTCCTTTACGTTATTTCTTGAATGGCATCTTGAATGCGCTGAGCAGTTCACGTGCCTCTTCATCATTTGATGCGGTTGTACAAATTACGATGTCCATTCCGCGGATTTTGTCGACTTTGTCGTACTCGATCTCAGGGAAAATGATGTGTTCTGTTACCCCCATTGCGTAGTTTCCGCGACCATCGAAGCTTTTTGGGTTAATCCCGCGGAAGTCACGAATACGTGGCATTGCGATCGTCACCAAGCGATCCAAAAATTCATACATGCGTTCACCTCGAAGCGTCACTTTCGTGCCTATTGCCTGCTCTTCACGAATTTTGAAAGACGCGTTTGACTTTCGGGCTTTGTTAATAACCGGCTTTTGACCAGCGATTAACTGAAGGTCGTTTACAGCATTTTCCATGTGTTTACGATCCTGTGTCGCTTCACCAACACCCATGTTGATTACAATTTTATCCAGACGTGGACGTTGGTGAGGATTTTTATACCCAAACTTTTTATCCAACGCAGGAATGATTTCTTTTTCGTACAGTTCTTTATAACGCGCTACCATGATCTATTTCTCTTTTTTCGCTGTCTCTTTTTTTGCCTTAGGCGCTTCTTTTTCTTTTTTAGGAGCGTCTTTGGCTTTCGTTTCTTTTTTTGGTGCAGCTTTCTTAGCTTTTTCCTTTGTAGGAGCAACAACACCGATCTCTTCGCCAGATTTTCTAGCGATGCGGACTTTTTTGCCATCTTTCAATGTTTTGTAGCCTATACGCGTTGCCTCACCTGATTTAGGGTCTATAGCCGCAATGTTTGAAATGTGGATCGAAAGCTCTTTCTTTTGGATGCCACCAGGTGAGACCTGAGTTGGCTTTTGGTGTTTCGTCACAACGTTCACACCCTGAACAAGAACACGGTTTTTATCAGTGATGACCTTAAGGACCTCACCTTTCTTACCTTTATCGCGACCAGTTAATACAATAACTTCATCGCCTTTTTTGATTTTAAGTTTTGCTTGTGTCATCGCTAGAGCACCTCTGATGCGAGTGAAATGATTTTCATGTAACCGCCTGCGCGAAGCTCACGCGTTACCGGGCCAAAAATACGTGTGCCAATTGGCTCACCATTTGTGCTGATTAAAACGCAAGCATTTCCATCAAAACGAATTTTTTCACCGTACTTACGTTGAAGGCCGAAACGGCTACGAACGATCACTGCGCGACGAACATCGCCCTTTTTAACTTTACCGCGAGGGATTGCTTCTTTAACGGAAACAACAACAACGTCACCAATGTTTGCTGTGCGGCGGTGTGAACCACCAAGTACTTTAATACACTGCACTTCACGAGCACCACTATTGTCGGCTACACCCATTCTTGATTGCATCTGGATCATTATTTTGCATCCTTCTTAGTAGCAGCTTTTTTCTCTACAGCTGGCTTTTTGGCTGGAGCCTTCTTGGCTGATTCTTTTTTTGCGCCTGCCTTCTTTTCCTTTTTAGGGGCAACTGGCTTCTTCTCTTCCGCCTTCTTAGCAACAGGCTTAGATGCCCTTGTTTTTTTCTCAGCTTTTTTTGTTGCAGGAGCAGTTTCATCACCGCTTACGATCGTCCAACGCTTTGACTTAGAAAGTGGACGGCATTCGATAATAGAAACGCGATCGCCTTCTTTCGCAGAATTGTTTTCATCGTGGGCGCGATACTTGCTCGTGCTCTTAATGTATTTCTTATACATTGGGTGCATAAAGCGACGCTCAACAAGGACGGTAATCGTCTTGTCATTTTTAGCGCTTACGACACTACCTTCTAATACGCGACGTGGCATGTTCTCTTAACTCCTCTTAAGCCGCTTTTTTAGCGACTTGACGTTTTTCATTCAAAATTGTTTTCGCGCGAGCGATTGTGCGACGGCTCTTACGAACTGGAGCAGTATTCTCTAGCGCACTCTGAGCTTGCTGGAAACGCAAGTTCATTTGCTCTTTACGGAGATCAAGGATGATTTTCTCTAGCTCATCTTCTGATTTTGATCTTAGATCTTCATTACTTAACATTATGCCGCCTCCTCTGACGCGCCTACGCGTTTGATGAATTTAGTTTTAATTGGCAACTTCATTGCGGCAAGATCAAATGCCTCACGTGCAACTTGTTCTGAAACACCGTCAAGTTCAAACATAATACGTCCAGGCTTAACCCGCGCTGCCCAATACTCAGGAGAACCCTTACCTTTACCCTGACGAACCTCAAGTGGTTTTGCTGTTACAGGCACATCTGGGAAAATACGGATCCATACCTTACCCTGACGTTTCATGTGACGTGTAATCGCACGACGCGCCGCCTCAATTTGACGTGCAGTGATACGATCTGGTGACAGAGCCTTTAGCCCATATGCACCAAAAGCAAGATCAGATCCGCCTTTTGCATTTCCGTGAATGCGGCCCTTGAACTGTTTGCGATGTTTGAACTTCTTTGGACTTAACATGTATCCGTCTTCCTTAGTACTTTAGCGTTAAACGCACAAAAATCTCGTTCACATAGGCTTTTTACTTTAAATAGTAAGAGTTCCTATATGGTGCTTTTCTCAAAGCTTTCATTAAATTTGCGCGAACATATCGCAGTTTAAAAAGAAAATCCAGTGTTTTTTTACCAGATTTCCGAAAAATCTTTACTTACTTCTGGTTTCTTGGCATTCCGCCCTGCGCTTCACCGGCACGTGTGTCGTGTGCCATCGGGTCATTTTCCATGATATCACCCTTATAAAGCCAGATTTTAACACCAATAATTCCGAATGTTGTTAATGCTTCGCATGTTCCATAATCAACGTCAGCGCGGAGTGTGTGCAATGGCACACGTCCTTCACGATACCATTCAGTCCGGGCTATATCTGCTCCGCCCAAACGGCCTGATACGTTAATACGAATACCCTTTGCGCCAAAACGCATTGAATTTTGAACTGCGCGTTTCATAGCGCGGCGGAACGAGACGCGGCGCTCAAGCTGTTGCGCCACACCTTCCGCAACAAGCTGTGCATCAACTTCAGGCTTGCGGACTTCGACGATGTTAAGGCCAACTTCACCTTTTGCGATGCTTGAAAGCTTTTGGCGAAGCTTTTCGATGTCTGCGCCTTTTTTACCGATGATCACACCCGGGCGAGCCGTATGAACGCTTACCTTTGTTGTTTTTGCGGCGCGTTCGATGATCACTTTAGAAATACCCGCAGCTTTAAGGTGCTCTTGAACGTATTCACGGAGCTTGAGGTCGTCGACGAGTTTATCTGCATAATCACGTCCGGCGTACCAACGTGAGTCCCATGTGCGGTTAATACCAACGCGTAGTCCGATTGGATTGATCTTCTGTCCCATGAATTAAGCCTCTTCTGCTTCTTTAACGATGATAGTCATGTTACTGACTGTTTTTAAGATACGTGTTCCGCGGCCACGAGCGCGGGCGCGAAAACGTTTCATTGTAATGCTTTTTCCAACATATGCTTCTGAAACAATCAAACGATCCACATCTAGGCCGTGGTTATTTTCTGCATTTGCGACAGCAGATTGAAGAAGTTTACGAACGTCTTCTGCAATGCGGCGTTTTGAAAATTCTAAATCCACAAGCGCTTTCGATGCGTTTTGCCCACGAAGCGTGCGCGCAAGAAGATTTAATTTCTGCGGTGATGTGCCCATATGTTTTGCAAAGGCGCGAACTTCGCCTTCTTTTGTACGTTTTGGGTTTGATGATTGTCCCATGATTTTTTCCTTACTTCTTTCTTACCTTCTAGATCCCCGAATTTGCGGGGATAAATTCGTCTAAGGCCTTTGCTTACGCAAAAACCAAGACATCATTTATTTTTTGGCTTTTTTGTCTGCGCCGTGACCGTAATATGTACGGGTTGGTGCGAACTCGCCTAATTTATGCCCAATCATTTGGTCAGAAACCACAACAGGAATGAATTTTTTCCCATTATGCACGCCAAATGTCAAACCGATCATGTTCGGCAGAATTGTTGATCTGCGTGACCATGTCTTGATGACTGTGTTTTTGCCGCTCGCGCGAGCTTCCTCAACCTTTTTAAGGAGGCTTTTTTCAACAAACGGGCCTTTCCATACGCTACGTGCCATTGTTATTTCTTCCTTCTTCTAATGATGTACTTGTCGCTCGCTTTGCCTTTTTTGCGCGTGCGATATCCTTTTGTTGGAACACCCCATGGTGTAACCGGGTTGCGGCCCCCTGATGATTTTCCTTCACCACCACCATGAGGGTGATCGACAGGGTTCATAACAACACCACGGACATGTGGACGACGGCCCTTCCAGCGATTACGTCCCGCTTTACCCATGTTTGTGTTCATGTGATCCGGGTTAGACACCGCGCCTACAGATGCCATGCATTCTGAAAGAACGATACGAAGTTCACCAGAAGCAAGTTTAATCTGTGCGTAGCCTTGGTCACGACCAACAAGCTGAGCATATGTCCCAGCAGAGCGAATCATTTGCGCACCCTTGCCCGGCTTCATCTCGATGTTATGGATTATTGTTCCAACAGGCATGTTCTTAAGCTTCATCGCGTTACCCGGCTTGACGTCTGTTTTTTCGCCTGAAACAACGTTATCGCCCGCTTTTAAACGTTGTGGTGCGAGGATATATGCTTTTTCACCGTCTTCATATTTAATAAGCGCAATAAAAGCTGTACGGTTTGGATCATATTCCAAACGCTCAACTGTTGCGACCATGTCATATTTTGTGCGCTTCCAGTCGATGATACGATATTTACGCTTATGCCCGCCACCAATGTGACGTGACGTAATGCGGCCCATATTGTTACGGCCACCAGATTTCGTCAAACCTTCGGTCAACGCCTTTTCAGGGGCACCTTTGTGAAGATCCGAGCGATCAATTTGCACCAACTGGCGCTGACCGGGGGTTATTGGGTTATATTTTTTCAATGCCATTTTCTTTTTCCTTATATTCTACTCATTCTCGGCGAGCCACCATGATTGCATTAAACCTAGGTTACAGTACGCCTGTGCCTTCTATTGTCTGGCCTTCTTCAAGCGTTACAATTGCTTTTTTGAAGTCATTACGACGACCTTTGATTTGCTTAAAGCTTTTTGTCTTACCTTTTTGAATTAGAGTGTTAACAGACTTCACTTTAACGTCAAATATCGTTTCAACAGCTTCTTTTATGCTTGGCTTTGTTGCAGATGTTGGAACTTGAAAAGTTACCTGACCGTGCTCTGAGCCTAGCGTCGCTTTTTCTGTAATGTGCGGCGAGCGGATAATTTCGTACATCCAGCCCGCAGCTTCTTTTTTCTTAGCCTTCGCCATTATCTTATCCCTTCAACTTTTCAGTTAGATCGTTAACCGCGTCCTTAGTCAAAACTAAAACGTCACGGCGTAGAATGTCATACACGTTCGCGCCCTGGCTTGGCAACACATCAATACGAGGCAAATTTGCCGTAGCACGCGCAAAGTTTGCGTCCACTTCTGTGCCACCAACGATGAGGGCAGAGTCAAAACCGAATTTTGCAATTGCCTCAGCCATTGGCTTCGTTTTATGTGTTTTTGCTGTTGCCTCGTCGATAATGATCAACTTCCCCTCAGCTGCTTTCACAGATAAAGCAATCTTAAGCGCAAGCTTACGCACTTTCTTTGGCATGTCGATCGCGTGTGAGCGAACCACTGGGCCAAATACTGTCGCGCCGCCGCGGTCAATATTACGTTTTTTGTCACCTGCACGGGCGCGGCCAGTCCCCTTTTGGGCGTGTGGTTTTTTACCAGTACCAGAGATTTCGTGGCGCTGCTTGACCTTGTGGTTACCAGAGCGACGTTTCGCGAGTTGGTAGTTTACCATGCGGTGCAAGATGTCTTTACGTAGTTCAACGCCAAAGATTTCTTTATCAAGTGTGATATCACCAGACTTTTTATTCTCTAATGTTTTAATTTCTGCTTTCATGATTATTCTTCCTTACCTTCTTCAGCTTTGTCTTCGGCTTTTGCTTCAGATTCAGCTTCTTCGGCTTTCGCTTCCGCAGCTTTTAGAGCTTCTTCTTGTTGCGCTCTTAGTTCTGCTTCTTGTTCAGCGGCCAATGCGGCAGCTTCTTCATCCAGTTTTGCCTGTTCAGCAGCCATGGCCTTTTCATCAACTTTCAAACCAGCTGGAAGCGGAACACCTTCTGGCGCAGGTCTTTTCACTGCGTCATTAATAAGTACCCAACCCTGTTTTGCACCTGGTACAGCGCCCTTAACAAGAATGAGGTTATCTTCAAGATCAACACCAACAATCTCAAGGTTTTGCGTTGTTACACGCTCATCACCCATGTGACCCGCCATTTTCTTACCCTTGAAAACACGACCTGGATCTTGACATTGACCTGTTGACCCATGCGCACGGTGAGAGACTGACACACCGTGAGATGCACGCATACCACCGAAGTTGTGACGCTTCATCGCCCCTTGGAAGCCCTTACCTTTTGATGTCCCTGTTACGTCGACATACTGACCAGCGATAAAGTGGTTTGCACCAAGTTCTGCACCAACTTCAAGAATGTTCTCGTTTGAAACACGAAATTCAGCAAGCTTTTTCTTTGGCTCAACTTTCGCTTTCGCAAAGTGACCACGGTTCTGCTTTGATGTGCGCTTAACTTTCGCCTTACCCGCACCAAGCTGAACAGCTACATACCCATCTTTATCTTCGCTCATTACGGCGATAACCTGACATTCATCGACTTTCAGGACAGTCACAGGGATGTGACGTCCGTCTTCGTCGAATATACGGCTCATGCCTTCTTTTCGCGCTATTAATCCAGTTCTCATTTTCTTTTCCTTTCTAGAGGTTGATCTCTTGACCAACTTAGGCATCAAATTTTTGCTCTATTATTATGCAGCCATTTGACTTAGTTTAATTTCAACATCTACACCCGCTGGCAAATCTAGCTTCATCAAAGCATCGATTGTTTGGGGCGTTGGTTCAACAACATCAAGAAGACGCTTATGTGTACGCATCTCCCATTGCTCCTGAGACCCTTTATTCACGTGCGGTGAACGAATGACAGAAAATTTCTTAATTCTGTTTGGTAAAGGCACTGGTCCACGAACAGATGAGCCAGTTCTTTTGGCAGTATTTACGATCTCCGCACTCGCCGTATCTAAAATACGGTGATCAAACGCTTTGAGCGTAATTCTGATGCTTTGTGTTTCCATTGTCTTTACCTTACTTCTCTTGAGTCTTTTATCAATTATTCAACGATTTTGGTTACGACGCCTGCGCCGACGGTGCGGCCGCCT
>CAYGSA010000036.1:6595-15168 GCA_964352375.1 uncultured Micavibrio sp. | reverse complement strand
GCCCTATCATGCGTGCAATATTCTTAACCGATGAACCGTGATGGCCATGATCTTTTCTCAAACTATAAGCAATGATTTCGGCCAATTCTTGCTCTGAGATTGTATGAAAAACTTGGTCGTTATTTGTAAAAGACATTTTACCGTTCCTTTCTTTATCATGGAAAAAGAACAGTTTGCGGTGTGTGGCCTGAAAATAAGACTAGGCTAAAACGCATTTCTGCGTATTTAACGGCGGGTAAAAAAGTGAAAAATTATAAAAACGGCCCAATAGGGAAAGACGACAATACTGAAATCAAACGACAGGCTGCGATGTACGTGCGCATGTCGACAGACCATCAGAAATATTCAACAGAAAACCAAGAACAAGCTATTCGTGAATATGCCGAAAAACGCAATATTGAAGTCATAACCACTTATGCGGATCAAGGTAAAAGCGGACTCGATATTGGTGGGCGTGAGGCTTTGCAACGTCTAATTTCTGATGTGCAAAATGGACATGCAGAGTTCAACACTATTCTAGTTCTGGATGTTACGCGGTGGGGGCGCTTTCAAGATGCTGACGAAAGCGCCTATTACGAATATATCTGTCGCCGCGCCGGTATCGATGTTCAATATGTAGCAGAACAATTTGAAAATGATGGCTCGCCTGTTTCAACAATCGTCAAAGGCGTAAAAAGAGCTATGGCCGGTGAATACAGCCGCGAGCTTTCAGCTAAAGTGTTTTCTGGTCAATGCCGTTTGATTGAAAAAGGTTTCAGACAAGGTGGTCCTGCTGGTTATGGATTACGCCGTATGCTCATAGACGAACAAGGCAATGATAAAGGCACACTTAAGCGCGGAGAGCATAAAAGTTTGCAAACTGATCGCGTGATTTTAGTGCCGGGACCTCAAAAGGAAATCGATACAGTACGTTGGATATATCAATGCTTTGTTGATAAGCGCATGAATGAAAATGAGATTGCTTTGCAACTTAATCAACAGGGAGTTAGAACAGACCTAAACAGAGAATGGACGCGCGGCACAGTTCACCAAATCCTGACCAATGAGAAATATATTGGCAATAACGTATTCAATCGTACCTCCTGCAAACTCAAAAAACGGCGCGTCAATAATGATCCGGATATGTGGGTTCGCGCCGAAGGCGTCTTTGAAGCCATTATTGAAACATCATACTTTTACACAGCACAAGGTATTATCGCTGAGCGCAGCCGTAAATTGTCTGACGAAGACCTACTTTCAAAACTAAAATCCCTACATGAACGCAAAGGTTGGCTTTCCGGGGTTTTAATTGATGAGATGGAAGATATGCCATCAAGCAGTTCTTACGCCTATCGTTTTGGAAGTCTCATCCGTGCCTATCAAATTATCGGCTACACACCTGATCGCGACTATCGCTATATAGAGATCAATCGTCATTTACGCAAAATTTATCCGGGCATTGTAGAAAGTGCTATTCACCAAATTGAAGAGATGGGTGGGAACATTCATAGGGAAGTGACCTCTGATTTAATATATGTGAATGATGAAATCAGCGTTTCAATTATAATCTGCCGATTCTTTCAGACGCCCGCTGGACGAAACCGATGGAAAATGCGCCTTGATAGCGGTCTCCGCCCAGATATCACCATCGCAATACGCATGGATGAAACCAATGAAAACCCTCTCGATTATTACGTACTTCCAGCACTCGACATCGAAAGCCCCAAGCTACGCCTTGCTGATTCAAATGGCACATTGCTGGATTCATATAGATCTGACGATCTGGAAGACTTTTTTAGCTTAACCGGGCGCACAAAAATACCGGAGGCCGCTTAATTTAATGACGTCTGATAAAGTTGAGCTCATCGCGATTGAAGATATTCATATTTTGAACCCACGCGTACGAAATCCAAAGATCTTTAAAAGGATTCAAGACAACATCAATAAAGTAGGCTTAAAACGACCAATCACAGTTAGAAAGTCTTCAAATACACCAGATAAGAAATACGACCTTGTCTGCGGACAGGGACGATTAGAAGCATTCATGGCTAACGGTGAAATACATATACCGGCCATGATCGTCCATGCGGATGAAGAAGAGGCTTTGATCATGAGTCTGGTTGAAAATCTTGCGCGCCGCCAGCATAACGGTTTGGATTTGCTAAAAGGAATAGAAATTCTTTATGAGAAAAACTACTCAAACAGAGACATATCCAACAAAACAGGATTGAATTTTGATTATGTTAGCCAAATCGTAAAGCTCATTGAGCGCGGCGAAGAACGGCTTCTAACAGCGGTCGAATCTGGCCGCATTCCTCTGAATGTTGCGGTTAATATTGCACTATCACCGGGAGATGAGCAAAAGGCGCTGCAGGAGGCTTACGAGAATAAACAGCTCCGTGGCAAAAAGCTTATCCAAGCCAGAAAGTTAATTGAACGTCGTCGCCAACGTGGAAAATCAATCAAAGGCGACAAACGATCCTCGAGGAATACTCCCAGAACGCCCAATTTATCAGGACAAGATGTACTGAACATTTACAAGCAAGAAGTGGCTCGCAAAAAATCTCTGACGCGCAAAGCTCAGCAAGTAAACAGCCACCTTTTCTTTATCAAGGGAGCCTTAAGAGCACTTTATAAAGAAGATCACTTCAATTCGATTTTAAAGGCAGAAGGTTTAAAAACAATGCCGACACCGATTGCCAATCTTTTGAATGAGAACAGGAAACCTTATGAGTGATAGAAAACCCCAAAAATTTGACACGAGCTCTATACAAATGGGATTTATGGATGAAACCGTTTCGGTCAAAGTTGCGGATCTTATTCCCAGTAAGCCAATTACAAAGTCTGCCAACAAAAGTAAAAAGTACAAACAGATCATTAGCTCTATCAAAGAAATCGGCATTATCGAACCGCCCGTTGTGACGCCTGATGGTAATAATGGTCGTTACATCATTCTCGACGGGCATTTCCGAATAGAAGCTCTAAAGCGCCTGAGCATTGAAGAAGTAACATGCTTGATTTCTACTGATGATGAAGCTTTCACATACAACAAGCACATCAACCGCCTATCAACCATTCAAGAACATAAAATGATCCAAAAAGCTGTTGAGCGCGGTGTACCAGAAGAAAAAATAGCTAAAGCGCTTAACGTCAATGTACGAAACATCATTTCAAAGCGTAATCTATTGGAAGGCATTTGCGCAGAAGCAACCGATTTGCTCAAAGATAAAATTGTCGCCGGTGCCGTATTTACCATTTTGAGAAAAATGAGACCCATGCGCCAAATCGAAATGGTACAATTAATGAACGATTCCAATGTTTATTCTGTTTCATATGCCCGTGTATTAATGGCCGCAACCCCCAAAGACCAGTTTATTAATCCTGAAAAACCTAAGAAAGTTCGCGGACTTTCTGATGATCAAATGGCACGCATGGAACGTGAGATGAATGTGCTTGAACAAGAATACAAACTCGCTGAGGAGACCTACAGTAATGACGTCCTATATTTAACATTGGCCAAGGGCTATCTATCCAAGCTTTTGAACAACAACCAAGTTGTTAAATATTTATCAGGGCATCACGCAGAAATTTTGGAGCAATTCCGGTTAATTGCAGAACTCGACACGCTGCAAGAGACGGAGGAATCAATCTAAAGCCAAGGCATGAAGTTTTGAGCTCATGCTTTTCAAGTGACGATAAGGAGACCGGGATCCTTTTACGTGCGAGTCGTAACAAGCGTCGGGACCATGGGAGAAGCCGTTCATTGCTTAATGAACACGGAGCGATCATGGGACAGGAGCGGCGGCGATCCCGCATCTGGCCTGTCACTTTTTAAGCCTCTAGCTCTTTGGAGCTCGCTAAACGATAGCTTGTGCTGCGACCACTTCCAGGGTTTTTGACGAAAGCCCCCATTTCCAAGAGCTCTTTAATATCCCGAAAAGCTGTATCCGTTGAACACTTGGTCAGCTTCGCGTATTTTGAGGTATTCATATAGCCCTTAAAATCTTCAAACATTCTGTTTACAATTAAGCGCTGCCGCTCATTGACTGATTTCTGTTTCAAATGATCCCATAGCTTTGACTTGTGAAGTACAGTGGCCAATGTATCTCCTGCACCCTCAATAGCGCGCTCCAGACATTTTAAAAACCACATTAGCCATTTAGTAATATCAACATCACTCTTTTGCTGCGCTTCAAGCTGCGCATAGCAATCCTTAGGCCAATAATTCTCATAAAGAGTTTATAGAGACAGACTTCATAACAGTGAATACAGTTCACCCCTTACCATTATTATGGTATATTGATAACTGTCATTAAACACCTCACGGCGTAGATTCTTAATTTCGCTCTGTTTTCTGACAAAATCACCAAAATCTAAAACTTACCAAGAATATTGAAAAACGCGCCTCTGCTATCGTAATCAAGATCGGTCAGGTCATCAGAGAAATCTGTGAAATTATATCCTGCTCCAACCTTTACGTTCTGGTTTACATGACGATAAACCCCAAGCAAAGCACCAACGCGCGTATCATCCGCCTCAGACACATCAAGCATGCGAAGCTCCCCTAAAATATCCCACGTCTTCACAACATGCCAATCAGCGCGCCCAACAAGCAATAAAGTACGGCTATCAAAGAAATCAGAATCAGCGACAGTTACATCTCGAATTTCACCAAAACGATAACCAATCTTACCACCAATCGCCAATTTAGGTGTGACATCATAAATCATATCAGCAGATACGACATGACTACGCTGTTCAAAATCACTCGCCGAACTAGTGCGGCTTGCATTAAGTTGACCAGGGCTAGCATTATCTTGCAAAAACTCATACCGCACCAATGCATTCAAACGATCATTATCAATCGGTCGATAGGCGTAACCCAAACCAATCTCAATAAAATCTGCATCCAGATTACTGCTCAAACCTGAATCACTAATCGCCAAATCAAAATCAGCGAGCAAACGCCAATCTTCACTGGTCTGATATCCCATCGTATGACGCGTCAGCCAAGACCTACGATCAAACTCGGAAAGGTCATTCTCTTCCAAACGCATCTCCGCGCTACCAGAGTATTTCGTCCGATCATTATGATAGCCCGTCGTTAAAGAAACAGCCGTGCGGTCTGTATCCCCTGAATCAGGGTCAGAAAGGACGCCATTCTCAAAACGTCCACCCCATGTCCATTGATCACTCGCCGCAAAATCAAGCCCAAACGAATGAATAAGACCGGACGCCCCCTCATCAAAAGTCTGATAACGCTCTTCCGCAAAAACAGAAAGGCTATCCGTATAACGTGATTTCCCGCCCAGGGTAAAACTAGAATTGCGACTGCGTGATCCAATATCCGTACGGTCTGAATCAATCTCGTAATTCATGTAATAACTCGTACGATCTGACTTCGCAAAATCAAGCCCAAGCAAACCACCAAAACCTAAATTGCCCGTGCTTGCCTCCGCATTGATACCAAGACGATCCGTAATATCATAATGCCCCCCAAGGCCAGCACGATTATTACGATCACGATCACCTGATTTATTAACGGTCGCTTGTAACAAACCATAAACATCATAGCGCTTTTTCTCACCATCTTCATTTAACGGCTCATAATTATACCGAACCGCCAAATCCGTACGCTCCCCATCCTCCGAAAGCGTTTCGCTATTGCCACCAAAACTATCAATCACATTACGGTCATCATGACGAACGGCCAAATCAACTGAACCTTCACTATTCACCTGTACATTTGCGCTAATCTCACCTGTGGTCAGATCACCAGAATCATCGCCCTCTTTATGATCAAACTTAAGTCCGACAGCAACTTTTTGCGTAATCGGCATATCAATGGTAATTCCATGCTGAAGAATATCTTCACTGGTCAGCTGCCCAGGCGCAGAAAACCCCTCATCCCTAGACAAGCTATAAGCATTAATCTGCCCTTGGTATTTTCCGCCTGATACCTCTGATAAATCAACCGCAATTTCACCACGAAATGCATTCGCATCAATATCTTCGGACGTATCCTGATCAATCACATTAAAGCTAAAACCACCATCAAAAGATGTAAAAGCACCGCTCCCCGCGCCATCAGAGCGTGCTTGTTCTAACTTCAAATAGGTTCCGGGCGCATAGCGAGCAATCAAATCAACCCCACCTAAAGTCTGTTCAAACCCCGTTCCATTTTGGTCAAAAACACTGGCGCCTAAACGGAAATAATCATTAAACCAATGACTAACCCGCCCCCCTTTTGTAAGGTTTTCAATAGAGGAAACACTCGGTGCAAATTCATAACCAGCAACCAGATATTGCGGATGCCCAGATAAACTGCCCGTTTGCACCACGCTATCACTCGCAGAGCTAGAAGAAAGCGGCTCACGCAACAAAACGCGTCCTTGCAGATAATTAATCTCGTAATCTTGGCCATAAACCAAAGACTGAGAGTCCAAGACAATATCCGAATCTCGGTCTCGCGTTTCAATGCGCAAACGCTCAGAGCCAATCACCACATCTTGCCCTTGAAGATAATAAAGCGAACCGCCAGTGCCACGATATTCCTCAAGCGAAGAAATCGAACCCGGGTCAGCTGCAAAGACATCAACTTCTGTAATGCGTTCCCCATAAAAAGTAGAGCGCTCACTTGTGTATTCCGCATTCGCCCCGTAAAGCGTGCGGCTATAATTCACCAAATCAGTGCCTGTGATTTTCGTCTGAAAATTCCCCCACAAAACATGAGTGTCTTGTTTCTGCAACTTCACATAGAAATTCCCCTGTGTCGGGGCATCCTCAACAGTCGTAGAATCATCACCATAGACCTGATAATATTTATTAGGGTCTATGCGCTGCAACAAAGAACGCGGATCTTTATCCGTAAAGTTCGAAAAAAGATCCTCCAGCGGCTGCTCTTGCGTATCGGCGCTCGCTGTTAACAACCACTCCCCTTTCACTTTACCTTTCGCGTAAAAACCCAAGCGTCCATCAACATAAGCTTCACCGCGATTACGGCGCGTATTCTGACCCGTCACAAGCGCCGCAGGCCCGCTCACACGATTATTACCAATCGTTAGGTCTGCAACACCAACATAAAACCAATCTTGATCAGGAATATACAAAGACCGCGAAAACTCCGCCTTGCTGCCATCAGGCTGAACCGTGGTCACGTCAACGGAATGACTGCCCGCAGGAAGAATCTGCTTATACGCAAACCGCCCCTGATCATCAACGGGAACACCCGCGCCCATCGTATAAACCTGCGTACCTTCTTGTAAATTCGTACCATTAACCGTGACAATGCCGCCCGATACGGGGATATTCGCAAACGAAAGATTATCCTCTCCGTACCCAATCAAAGACTCCGCCATCTCGCTATCTTGGTCATCCATTAGACGCTGCTGATCTGTAAACCGCAGCTTCATGGGCTTGGTTTCATCAAAATTCCCATCCTTATCATAAACCCGCAAAACATAATGCACATGCCTCAACTTTGACCCCGTAGGCACTTTCCAAACCACATCTTTTTCCCAAGAGGGATGAATCCGCACAATATCCATCGGCTTCTTCTGCAAAGACGCGTAAGGCTTAAAAATGCGAAGCTCCGCCTTATGAATGAAATGACGATAATTTGCATGCGGAACAAAACGCACCACCTCACCTCTAACAGCGCTCTGAACAATCGCGTTAACATTCAAAACCCGCGAAGACTCCAGCGGATCAAACCGCACCTGAATATCAGCCTTCGCAAGCGCCACATCCTTACAGCGCGTCACATCCGCACTGTTCGGCGCAACAGCTCCGCCAACCGGCTCACCATCAATCGAAATACGAAACGGTAGGTCACTGCCATGCGCATGCTCAACATGATCACACCCCATCGGCTTACGATGCGGATATGGGGGCCGCTCAATTGAAACATCGCGATATTCAACACTTGGGGCTAATTCGCCATCTTTGCGAATCTCTGCCCGTGAATCGAGCGCATGCTTACCGACTTTCTCAGGACGTTCACAGAATGATTCATCCTTGTCACAAACTTGGTGCTGCGCTTTACCTGCAAAAACAGGCGCAGCAAAAACCGACAAACCGATACAAGCCAAAGCAGTATGCGAAAGAAATTGCTTTTTCATTATTTCACTCCTCCTTGAACGGCCTGTGCAGGCATAATAATTTCCTCTTCGATCATAATGTCATGACAACACGCCTTACCCCTCCATTCATCTTTGAGGTACTGCACAATATGACCCATACGATCACGCGCCAGCTGTTCATCTTCGCTGCCCACAACATAAGCAAAACGAACAACCGTAGGCCCTGACTTCAGCTGAGAAGGAAGAGATTTAAGCTGTGCAATCCATTGTGACTTAAGCCGAACTTGATCAGGCACAAAGGCATCATCCTTCATATCAATACGCACTACGCGGTGAATAGACGCCCCGAAATTGAGCTTCACAAGCTTACCGCGTGTCGTTCGCACAGAACGCGGATTCTCAGTCGTCAAACGATACCCCGTTGGCAATGTGCGCTCATCAAGCTTCATAACAAAGTTACTACCGCGCTCAGAATCTGGGATATCCGCGCACGCGACATGAAAACGTCCATGA